>JAFYCG010000081.1 GCA_017539825.1 Solobacterium sp.
CACTATATGATTACGGCATCTACGATGGAGAAAAAATAACGATAGAAACAGTTACCCGTTAAGAAAGGAGGCACCATGGCAAAATCAAGTTTTGATCCCAATGGATATCAAAGATTGCAAAAAGATTATGAAAAAGTAATGGCTGCCTTTGGTGACCTGTACCAGAACGTAACCGGTTCGGCTGTTTCTGACTATATCAACAATTACAGAGGCGGTTCTGAACTCTCTAAGGCTGTAGAGAATTTCAAAGCTACGCAGCAGAAGGCAATTGACATGGAAAGCATCCTGCAAAAATACTTTGAAATGATGACAGGTACCATGGAGGAAGGAAACCGGAACATGTCTTCTGTTGATACACCTGATGCGAATGTACCGAAATTCAGTGAGATGGAAGTATCTTCCAAATCGGAAAGATACAACGGGTACATTTCATATCAATGGTCTGAAGCAGGCTTGGATTTCTCATCAAATTATAACGACATGTACAGTTTTATCCAGTCTTCGGGTTATATTAATCAAAGCAACTGGAAAACCGGTTCCAGTGAATACAACAACTGGGAATTGTTCGTTAAGGGAATGTATGCAACCATAACCGGAGACATGTCTGCATTGGATTATTATACAGATGAATTACTGGAAAACTCACTCATATCTGTCATGGATTCTCTTGCCGGTGCAGATGCGATGGCCATTGGATTGAACGGAAAAATGAAAGAAGTTACCGGTGTTTCCAACTGGGATGACTGGGTAAGCCAAATTAAAGATCTGATAAAATGGGCTGCGGAAAACGGAATCGGTTATGATGCATTCTATGCTTCTGAAAAATATATCAGATTCATTGATAAATTTGATATGGAAGATCAGAAGATTATCAGAAGAATCATGGAGATGACCGCAAACAAGGAAACACTGGACAAGCTTGCAGAAAGAGCCGGACAGACAGATATTATTCTGGATTGGCTGAAATGGTCTGATCCTCTGTTCAAGTGTCTTAAAAATGAATTCACTGATTATTCCAGACAAATTTCATATCTGGATACAATGCAGGAAGCGATGCTCAGTGCCGGGTATCCGTATGGCGCAGTGCACAAAGCAATTAACAATATACGCAAAAGATATGACAGTGCCCTCGATAATATGGTAAATGAATATAAGGGACTCGCAAAAAAGCAAATTGCGAAATGGGGCACAAAAATAGTCGGTGAATTTGATCCGGTATTTGGCGGTGTAAATAAAGGGCTGTCCTTTATCTCCAACATTTCCAAACTCGCCAATTACAGCGATATCAAAGCAGATAAAGCTTTGATGGGCTTGCAGCAATATGACAGAGTACTCACCAGCACCTATTCCAAATATCAGCAGATGATCAAAGACGGTATAGCTTCTCAGGCAGACATGAAAGAAGCTGACAGAATCTTCAAAATTCTTTGTTCAACCAAACAGCAGGAATATCAGAATATGATGACCCTATGCAAAGAAGGAACTGCGGAATACAATAGGTACTTATCCAAATACAACGAATTAACAGAATGGCTGAAGAAGGCCAATCAATAAAAAACATTTCAAGATTATCCACAAAGAAAAACATAAACCATTAAAAACTGTAAAAGAAAAGGAGACAAAATTATGGCAACAATGGATTCCAATCAATTAAGAACAGATGCAGGCACAGTCAGAAGTGTAGCTGCAAACTTCCAGACAGAATTAACACGTTTAGGTTCTGTTGTCACATCAACAAAAGAATACTGGCAGGATGAAGCTCAGGTCAGTTTCGAAGAACGTTATGTAGAATTCAAAGCAACAATGGATAAATACCTGCAGGCTCTTGACAACTATTCCAAAGCAATGGATGCATATGCAAACCATATGGATGAAACAAGACAGAGCGGCAAGTCCATGTTCGACAGCATGAGCCAGATCGGATGATTCACCTGACGTATGCGGCTGCCACCCATCCGGGTAAAATCCGTAGCGGCAATGAAGACAATTTCCGTATTAACGATGAATGGAAGAAAGATCTTCAATTACAGGAATTCTCTCTGCATGGCTATCATCCTGCAGAGAGTTTTTTAGCAGTCGTATGTGACGGCATGGGTGGTGAAGCGAATGGAGAAATTGCCTCTTTACATTCCGTTGAACAATTTCAAAGGCATTCCATAAAAGAACTGCCTTCTGCAATCATTGAAGACCTCAATCATGCAAATGATGTGATATGTGAGATGATAGTTGCCAATAAAGGCATTCGCAGCGGTTCAACCGTATGTTCCTTATATGCGGATGAAGGATGCATTTACTGTATGAGTCTCGGAGACAGCCGCATCTATCATTTCCACAACGGTATCTTAACCCGTTTAACCAAAGACCAGAACCGTGCACAGGCATTATTGGAAGCCGGATTAATCTCTGAGGAACAGGCAAAACACTTTCCCAAAGGCAAGGTATTAATGCAATATATCGGCATTTTCCCTGAAGAATCCGAACTTCTGCCTCAGATCATCGGTCCGCAAAAGATGATCGAAGATGATATCTATCTTCTTTGCAGTGACGGTTTGACAGATATGGTTTCCGATGAAGAGATACAGGATATCTTACAAAATCAATCACCGGAAAAGATGACAGATGCACTGATTTCTCTTGCCAATTTGCATGGTGGAAAAGATAATATAACCGCAATCGTTATCCGATTAACAAAATAGGAGAATACTATGATTTATACAGAAATGACTAAAAAAGCGCTGAAATTATGTTTTGAAGCACATAAGGATCAGGTAGATAAAAGCGGTATGCCCTATGTATTTCATCCTTTTCATCTTGCTGAACAGATGGAAACAGAAGATACGGTGATTACCGCTCTTCTGCATGATGTCGTAGAAGATACGGATTATACCATCGATGATTTACAAGAGATGGGCTTTTCGGAAAATGTCATTTCTGCCCTGAAACTGTTAACCCATGATCCGGGTATTTCCTACATGGACTATGTAAAAAAGATCAAAGAAAATCCCGTCGCCAAAACTGTCAAGCTGAAAGATCTTGCCCATAACAGTGACTTAACCAGACTGGATTCTGTGGATGACAAAGCAAGAAAAAGAGTGAAAAAATATCAAAGAGCTATTGCTCTTTTGAATGGTGAAGATGATGAATTATGAAATCGGAACAGTTGTCATGGATGGCTGGAAAATCATCGATAAAATCGGTGAAGGATCCTATGGCAGAGTCTTTAAAGTTGAAAAATCAAAATACGGAAATCTGAAGGATACTGCTGCATTAAAAGTCATTCAGATTCCCCCAAGCCAGGATGTGATCAAAGCACAGCTTGCAGAAGGAACAGATCCGGCAACGATTCGCAATTCTCTCAAGGGATATGTGGATGACATGGTCAAAGAAGTCAGCATTCTGAGAGACTTAAAAGACCATCACAATATTGTCCGTTATGAAGATTTTGATGTCATCGACCACTTTACAGATGGCATTGTCCAATGGGACATTCTCATCCGCATGGAATTACTGACTTCATTGTTAGACTATAAGGTCAGCCTTGCCTCTCAAAACATGCGCATGGAAACAGAAGATATTGTAGACCTTGGCATTGAATTATCTGATGCCCTTGCATATTGTGCTGAAAACAATATCATTCACAGAGATATTAAACCCGGTAATATCTTCATCAACAAAATCGGTGATTACAAACTGGGAGATTTCGGTGTTGCCAGAAATGCTGAAGGCACTGCTGCAACAATGTCCATGAAAGGAACAGAATCCTACATGGCACCGGAAGTATTCCTTGATACAGGAACAGGTCATAAGTATGGTGCAAATGTCGATGTTTATTCTCTTGGCCTGGTCATGTATGAATTGTTGAATATCCGTCTTCCCTTTATGCCTGCTTATCCCGAACCCATACTGAATATGGCAATGGAAAGAGAAAAAGCACTCATGAAACGCTTGTCAAAAGAACCTCTTCCCAAACCTTTGTTTTGTGATGATGCACTGGCAGAGATTATTTTAAAAGCATGTGCCGGCAATGCATCTGACAGATACCAGTCTGCACAGGAATTCCATGATGCTTTAGAAGAATATGCGGCTTCCCTTCAACAATCAAATGAGGAGATTGTTACAGAACCGGCAGAGGAAGATAAAACCGTCGGCATCTTCGATGTATCGGAAGAAACCATCGGTGCTTTTTCCGGCTTCATACAGGAAGAAGAACAGTCACAGGAAGATACAACAGACAAAACCTTCGGAACAAGATTCAGGGAAATCTATGATGCCGAAGACAAAAAGGAAGAAAGACTTCTTCCTGATGCATCTGTCATTTTAAACCAATACATTCCTTCCTTTCCAAACAGGCATAAGATGTTTCTGTATTCACTCTATCCTGTCATAGATCCCAGACAATATACCCGTTGCAAAAACTACATCGGCATGATTCCCTCACAGGATGAAATACTGGCATGCATGGTTCCCAATCCGATGCAGACATTTACCAGAATCGCCTTTGTGTTTACAAAAGATGCCATTTACAGCAATGTCGGAAATATCTGCGTGAAATATAAAGACATCGAAAAAACTAAACTTTTCGATCTTCCTCATAGTTCAGAAAAACATGTCAAAATCGGTTTGAAAGACGGTACTATCATTGCTTATCAAATGTCCAGAGGACATGAATCACTTTATGATGGTACAACGTTTGAAAAGATGATCCGTGCATTAGCCGGATTGAACGAGTAAAGCCCTGTTTCCAGGGCTTTTATTATTCGACATCTTCTCCGTTGGATTCACAAACCTTCTTGTACCAGAAGAATGAATCTTTTCTGCTTCTTGAGAAATCACCGGTTCCGTCATCATGTCTGTCAACATAGATGAAACCATAACGTTTATACATTTCACCTGTACCTGCAGATACCAAATCAATCGGTCCCCAAGTCGTATAACCGATCAAAGGAACACCATCCTCTTCTACAGCAGCTTTCATTGCTTTCACATGATCTCTCAGATAATCGATTCTGTATGTATCATGGATAGAACCGTCTTCTTCCACTTTATCAATCATGCCCATGCCATTCTCAACAATCATCAGCGGAACGCCAGGATATCTGTCGGAAAGCTTATTCAATGTCCATCTCAATCCTTCAGGGTCAATCTGCCATCCCCATGGTGTTGCCTTGAGATATGGATTCTTTCCGCCGAATACCAGATTTCCTCCTGTCTGATCCCCTTCCGGTTTATGACTGATTGTCATTGACATGTAGTAGGAACAGGTATACATATCGACAGTGCCTTCCTTCAGGATCTTTTTATCCTCTTCATTTTCCATAAAGGAGAAATCTTTTACACCGAGGCTTTCATAATATTTCTTCGTAAACGGAGGATAGCTTCCTCTTACATGGACATCACCGCAGATATTGTTGAAATGGTCATCTTCTCTTTGTGCTGCCAGCATATCCATCGGATGACATGTTGCAGGATAGGTTGTCAGATGGGCAATCATGCAGCCGATCATAAAATCAGGGTTGATCTCATGGCCAGCTTTGACGGTTAATGCAGAAGCCACAAATTCATTATGCAATGCTTCCAGTCTCTTTTGCGGATCATCAATCAGCTCATTAACAGGCCTTTGTGTCGTATTCTTCAGATCTTCTTCAAGAACAAGTCCTACACCGTTATAAGCGCCTCCACCCGGCATCAATGCTGCATTGATCTCATTAAATGTGAGCCAGTATTTGACTTTGTCCTTATATCTTCTGAAACATGTTGTGGCATACTTCACAAACAGATCAATTGTCTTTCTGGAATAGAATCCTTGATACTTCGTTGTAATTGCCCATGGTATTTCGTAATGGGATAATGTCACTAACGGTTCAATACCGTTCTTTTTACATTCGTCAAATACTTCATCATAGAACTTCAATCCTTCTTCATTCGGCTCTTCATCATCTCCGTTCGGATAGATTCTGGACCAGTTGATAGAAAGGCGGAATACCTTCCATCCCATTTCTCCAAACAAGGCAATGTCTTCCTTAAAATGATGATAGAAGTCAATTGCCTGATGGCTCGGATAATAAACACCTTCTTCAATCACAGGAGAGAACATTCTCGGTGTATTGACATTTCCGCCTTTCAGCATATCTGCGCAGGATAAGCCTTTTCCACCTTCAAGATAACCTCCTTCACACTGGTTGGCAGC
>JAFYCG010000010.1 GCA_017539825.1 Solobacterium sp.
CTGTCTGGTTGTTTTCTTCTTCAGTGTAACCGTTGCATTGCTTGGGGTAATGACAACTTCAACATTGCTGCCGAAACCTTCCGTCGTAAACTGAGCCACATGGGTTCCTTCCGTCATTCCTTCGAGATCTGCCACTACCACACCATCTGATGTAATCGCATTGGTGACATTAGTCGCATCACCGATAATGTTGATATTGACCTTTTCCGGCAAACCGCTGATTTCAAATGTATCAGAGTTATACTTGGCTGTTACAGTGACATCATTTAACGGTCTTGCATAACGGAAACTTGATGTATATACCGCTGTCATCGTATCGAAATTTACCACGACATACATCAGTATGGCTAAGACAAGTGCAACCAGTTTTGAGTGTTTGTGATTGAAGAGAACTCTGTCAATGAATGTTGAGAACCAGCGGAACACCCTGAGCAGGCCGTCTTCCAGATGCTGGTAGGTATTCGCAACTTTTTTAGACTGTTCGGCAATCCTGTAGGCAAGTTCCGTTTTATTGGTTTCTTCATCCATCAGGTCTTTTCTTTCCTGCTCGCTCATTGATTCTCACCTCCTTTGTTGTTACGGGAGGTCTTCTTTGTGTCAGGCAGACGATCAACCATCTCAAACTGTTTGTCCAGCTCATCAGTAAATCCGACAATCTTGGAAATATCCAGCTTGGATGTATCGTATTTTCTTTCCTCCTCTTCATTAATCATGTCCAGATCAATGATCGGCTCCGGAACCGACAAAGGTTCATCATGGGAATATCTCTTTGCAGAAGCTTCTCTTGCTGCTTTGACATCTTCCGCACTCATCCTGCCGACATTTGTAGGCTTGGCTTTCTGCAGGCCGTTGCTGTAATCTGCAACAGATTGAACAACCGGTTTTTCCGGCTGTGCCGGATAGCTTGGTGTTTTGCGTTTTCTCTTATGCGGCAATTTGATTTCCGCAGCAGAAGCTTCGGCATCGGCAGCCTTATAAAGGTTTTCCCTTTCCCTGGCTTCTTCAATGGTATCCTGCACAACAGGCACAGTTTCTTCCGGTTTTTCTGCCGGAATGACTTCCTCTGTTTCAATCTTGTTTGACACCGGAGCAGTCTGCTTCTTTAAAGCCAGCCTGCTCAAAACACCTGTGCGTCCCATCTGTTCTTCCTCATCAACGACAACTGTATGCACATCTACCGGGGCAGGTGTTTTACGTCCATGGACTTCCGTCACTTCACCGCAGATAACCCTTAACAGATAATCACGCAGTTGCTGGCGATCAACATGGAAAATTTTTCCACCCTCTGTGATGGAGATGGTTCCGGTCTCTTCAGAAACGATAATCGTGACACAGTCCGTAATCTCGCTGATACCGATAGCTGCTCTGTGTCTTGCACCGTATCGGGAAGGCAGTTCCATATTTGTCGGCGGGAAATATGCACTTGCACAGGCGATCTTGTCACCCTGAATAATAACAGCACCGTCATGCAGAGGTGTCGAAGTGACAAAAATGGATGTCAGCAGTTCTGCCGTAACATCAGAATTCATCCTTGTTCCTGTAGCAATGAAATCCTCCAGGGAATGAGACTGTTCGATTGAGATCAATGCACCTGTCTGATCTTTGCTCAGCAGCATAACCGCTGTAACAATCTGATCTACGAGGTTCTCTTTTTCATTACCGGTCAGTGTGGTAATACGTGAAAAGACGTTGGTTTTGCCCATTCTCTCCAGCAGGGAGCGGATCTCCGGCTGGAAGATGATGATGACTGCCAGAAATCCCCAGTTAATGAAGATACCCGTCAACAATTGCAGTGTCTTCAAACCGAAGATTTTAGCCAGGCCGTCAATCACGACAACGAAGATAATTCCTTTAAAGATCTGAATTGTTCTGGCATTGTTCCGTATAATACGCAAGGTATAATACAAGATCAGCCAGATAATGAATATATCCAGGAACATGACCGTAATCGTACGAATGTTCTCAAGTGTCCAGTTTAAACTATAGGTTGACAAGATACATCCCCCTTTCTTATCAAATGAAATACCGCTCTATTATATCATATTGACTTCCTTTTATAACACAAAAGAAGCAGGAGAAGGCAAATCAAATGCCGATACAGCTTCATGAAGCTGTCCTGTATCCGGATCAATCGGAAAAATCTGTACTTTATTCTGATCCAGGATGCCGCAGATCAGATATCTGTCATCCATGATCTGAAAACCTCTCGGATCTTTTCCGCATACTTCACGGTTCATGATGTATTCCGTTGTCCCCTCTTCCGTAATTCTGAAACAGGCAATATTTCCATTACCGGAAAAATGCCGGTTGGATACATACAGAAATCTTCCGTCGGAAGTGATATGGATATCTGCAGGCATGTAGGATGTTCTGTCTCCCATTGCAGAGGTATTCTTTTCCTCCCTGGCAGCACAGTCTTTTGTGAAAACAGGAAGAGGATGATCGTCGTAATACTTCTGATCCATCGTCCCCTGCAGCTGCATCTCTTTTATATTCCCTTCTGTATCAAAGGAGAATACACTGAGGGAGGGATAATTCTCATTGCATGCATACAAGATATTTTTATATGGGTGAAAGACACAGTGTCTTGGTGCATATCCCTTGCGTGTATGGAAACGGTTTAAAGTGACTAATCTGTCATTCTCTATTTTTAAGATTTCGATTTCATCGGTACCACGATTGCACGCAAAAACAAGATTTCCTCTGACTTTTACCGAATGAAGATGGCTTGTGGACTGGCCGCCGCCATGGCACCAATAGCCATGCCCTTCAAAAACTTTTAAGTCCAGAAGTTTTTCTATCGCTCCGTCTACCGCAAGAGAAAACAAGGCAACGGAAGAATCATCAAACCCTCTCTTCAGGACAAACCCGCCTTTTCCATCCGGTACATACCGGCATACAACAGAAGAATGGGAACCATGGTTGGAAACAAGCAGATAACGGTTATCATCTGTTGCGGAAACATAGGATGACCTGGATCCGAAAGAAAGAGACTGATTGATAAACACAAGCTTTCCTTCATCATCAATGCGATATGCGCTGATTCCTCCCCCGTCACCGTTTAAGCCACCGAAATCCCTTGTCTCATTTGCGGCATAGACATATTTTCTGTCTTTGGACATACAGATGATACCGGCATTTTCACTTGGCACAGCTTCATATTTCACAAAGGAAAGATCGTTAAGATAGATTGTATAGACACCTTCCCCGCATCCGCTGACACTGGCTTTTTTCCCGAGTGTGCCAACAGAACCGGCATAAATAATCCTATTCATTTGTACCGCCGATCGTATACAGTTTTTCCCTTCCTTCATACAGGAAGCGGACATAATTCTTTTCAAATAAGACAGTTTCTTCGGTAAAGATATATGTATCTCTCTGATACATTTCCAGGTATTCGATGATACTCAGTTCCAGTGCATACGCCGTACAGTCATGCACCTTGTTTTCGCCGGCAGGATAGATCGCATTCTGATTGGTCCATAAACCGATTGTCGGTCCGCAGGAATGACCGAACAAGCCCAGCGGATGGGTATACAGTACAGGTCTGAGCCCCTCTTTTTTTCCTTCCTGAACGGATGCGAAGAAAATTTCATTTCCGGTTCTGCCTGCTTTCATGTTGCTGCGGACAATATCCTGAAATGCATTATTTCTCTTCATTGCTCTTTGCAGTTCATATGGTGCTTCCTGCTCATCATCTTTTAATATATAACAGAGCTTCTGCATATCTGTATGCAGTCCCATGCACACAATACCGAAATCACAATGTACAAGATCACCCTTTTGAATAACGGTATCACCATCCGCCATTCCCTTTTCATTCTGTAAGTCGATTGTCGGATCAAACCAGGTTGTCAAGCCGGCTTTATTGACTTTTCTCTTCATGAAATTTTCAACATCATTACATGTCGTGATTCCCGGTTTAATCACTTTGCCGCTGAAAGCTTCTTCAATGATATCTACAGCAATATCACAGATTTCCGGATAATACTGTATTTCTGTTTTCGTTCTTGTCTCAATCAGACGGATGACGGCTTCTTCCGCACTGACGAAACGTTTTGTGATATCTTCCGGCAGTTCTTTCATAAACTTCCTGTACAAGCCAACCGAAAGTCCGTCACAGCATGCATAGCTTTCCGAGACGTCAATGGATATTTTCTGCGGGTCATATTGGCGGATCACCCTTTCCAGCGCTTCCATCTGGCTTTCTTTTGTACGGTCATATTCCATCCGGTAGTATTTTTTGAGATTCTCATCCGGCATGCACAGGCTGATACAGTCAGTAAAACCATCCCTGACCGCAAACACAAAGATGGAAATTCTTCTTGCGGTAGGATAGGTAGTTGGCGTAATGCATGAAAAAACAGGATCTTCATTATATTCTCTTGAAGCGATGATCCAAAATTCTGTACCCGTTTCCCTCATAACTTTCGGGATGACTGTCTCCAGGCGTTCCTTTAACATTTTGTCCTGAAGCTGATTCCGTTCGATAATATCTGACATATTCGTACCTCTTTAAAAATATGATAAATGCCTCACAGTGAAAAGCGAATACCTGTATATTGAAATGATATCCGGATTTCCTGCATGAATGAATTACTAATATTATACACTCTCTTTCCCGTGTGAAAAAGATACAAAACCCCATCAGGTTTTCATTTCCTATTTCCCGTTTCAGTGGTATTCTATAACTCATGAATCGTATGGATTACTTTAAAAAAGGTTTGGAAGAAGGCATGCCTGTATGTCTTGGCTACGCAGCGGTTTCTTTTTCTTTAGGCATTGCGATGAAAAATGCCGGAATTGATCCTGTGCAGGGATTTTTCATGAGCATGCTGAATCTTGCTTCGGCAGGAGAATATGCCGGTCTGCGTGTCATCGCTTCGGGCGGATCCTATCTGCAGATGGCATTAATGACATTTGTCGCTAATGCAAGGTATCTGCTGATGAGTTGTGCTTTCAGCCAGAAATATACGGAAGACATCCCTGTCATCCACCGGTATTTTAACGGCATGGCAATTACGGATGAATTATTTGCCCTTGGTATCAGGCAGGATCCTTTTGATCCGTTCTATTATTACGGTACCATGGCAGTATCCATTCCCGGATGGTCTATCGGCACAAGCATCGGCATTATAGCGGGTAATATTCTTCCTCCTGTATTAGTCAATGCATTGAGTGTTGCCCTGTACGGTATGTTTCTGGCCATCATCATTCCGCCCTGTCGAAAAGATCTATCCATCCGTTATGTTGTGATTGCCGGATTTTTGTCAAGCTATCTTGCCTTCCGTTTTCTTTCCTTCATTCCCGAAGGAACGCGCATTATCATCCTGACAGTTGTTCTTTCCGCTGTTGCCTCTGTTTTACGTCCGCTGCAGGAGGAAGAATATGACACATAATATCTGGATTTACATTCTTGTCTCCGCCCTGGTTTCCTACAGTATCCGCGTCATTCCGCTGACACTGATCCGCAAACCGATCACAAACCGGTTCCTTCGTTCTTTCCTGCATTATGTTCCCTATGCCACCCTTGCCGTTATGACCTTTCCAGCCATGATCTATGCCACAGACAGCCTGTATACAGGTATTGCGGCACTTCTTGCGGGAATTCTACTTGCCTGGTACAACAAGCCGTTACTGTCCATTGCGATAACCTGTTGTCTGGTAGTTCTGGTTTTACAGCTGATTTTATAAACAGGTAGAAAATACCTGTTTTTTAATGCATACTATATTGCATTACAATATAGTATGTGATACAATACAATCGGAGGTTGAAATGGATGCACAGTATAAAAAGGGTGTTCTGGATCTGTGCGTGTTATCCCAGCTGATAGACCAAGACCGGTACGGCTATGAGTTAACCGAAAAGATATCACAGGAAATATCGGTAACTGCAGGTACTTTGTATCTTGTGCTGAAACGGCTGAAAGACAACGGATATCTGGAAACCTATCTGCAGGAGTCCGACAGCGGTCCTGCACGAAAGTATTATCACATCACCGAAAAAGGAAAAGAGTATCAGATTGGCCAGAAAAATGAATGGCTGGCCTTCATTCAGAAAGTGGAGAGATTATTATGACAAAAGTAGAATATTTAGCACAATTGCGCATGTCACTGAGTGATTACCCCGAGGATTTCCAGAATGAAATCCTGTCAGACTTCGAAGATCATTTCATGGATGGAATGGAACAGGGAAAAAGCGAACAGGAAATCATGGATGAACTCGGAACGGTTGAAGATGTTCTTGAAAACATCCGCATGATGCACGACCTTCCGGGAAAAGATCCTTTACGACAGAATCTGGAAGAGTTATCCGGCACATTGTTTGATGCTTTGCAGTCGGTTTCAAGTGTTGTTATTGACGGACTCAACTCTGCCGTGACAAATATTTCGGAGAACAAGGAAGACCGGCTGTCTTCCAATTCAGGAACTTTGTCCAATCCTGCAAAGATAGCCATCTATGCCGGAACTTCCAATTGTGACATTTTGATGAGATACGGCACACAGCTTTCCTATCAGTTTCAGCCGGTCTTCAGCCTTTTTTCTTCAAAGCAGGCCGAACTGGAAATCCAGGAAGATAACACCACGGAATTCCTTGTCCATAACGGCAGTGCAAAACTGTTGCTGACCATTCCGGATACCGTTCAATCCATCCAGATTCAGTCATCTTCCGGCGACTGTACGTTCAGGGATATTGCATGCGCAGAGCTTGATATCCGCACCTTCTCCGGGGATATCAGTGCCGAGGAAATTCAATGTGACACAATGACGCTGAAAGCATCTTCAGGAGATATCAAAATCAAGCGAGTAAATGCTTCAAATATTGCCCTCTCCGCAAAATCAGGAGACATTGAAGCTGAACGGTGTCATGGTGACATACAGGCGGATTCCCTCTCCGGGGATATTGACATCAAGAGCCATGAAGGAAATCATGTCACCGCAAAAATCACTTCCGGTGATCTTGATATTGATACAACTGCAACCGAAGTTATCGCCAAAAGCATCTCGGGAGATATTGACATCAGATGTTCCTCCCCTCTCATGTATCTGAAAGCAGAGACCAAATCCGGAGACATTGATATCAAATCCAAAAACAAGGATTATACCGCTACCCTGTCTACCGTATCCGGCAGTCTTGCAAACAAAGCACATCTGCCTGCAGATAAATTAAACAAACGGAATATTACTGTCGGAGACGGAATCGGTGAAATCACATTGCTCTCTGTTTCGGGAGATATCACTATACGTTAAAAAAAGAGCCGAAGCTCTTTTTTTACTGAATCTGTATGAATTTCTTTTCTTCAATCTGCTTTGGTGCTTCAGCAGGAACGGTAATGGTTAATACGCCGTTGTCAAATCCCGCATGGACATCCGTCTCTCTGACACCTTCACCTACGTAGAAACTTCTGGAGCAGTTGCCGCTGAACCGTTCTTTACGGATCACTTTTCCTTTTTCATCCTTTTCTTCTTTTTCCCGATGGCTTTGTGCCTGAATGGAGAGATTGCCGTTGTACAGGCTGATCTTGATATCTTCTTTGTCGTAACCCGGCAGATCCATCTTCAGGATATAGTTCCCGTCTTTTTCCTCAACATCTGTTTTCATCAAAGGTTCCTGTTTGAAGAACGGTCTGCTGAAAACATCGTCAAACAAATCGAAATCTTCATTTCTCATCATTGGCATAAATCTCATGATTAACACCTCCGTTTCTTCGATTAAAGAATATCAATGAATTTCTTTTCTTCTTCCTCTTTTTTCTGTGCTGTCGGCAATTCAATTTTCAGGATGCCGTTGTCAAATGTTGCGTGGATATCCGTATCACGGATTGCATCACCGACATAGAAGCTTCTTGTGCAGTTTCCGGAATAACGCTCCTGTCTCAGAACTCTTCCCTTTGCATCTTTCTCTTCATTAGTCTCATTATGGGAAGCATTGATTGTCAGAGTGCCGTTGTACAGGCTGATCTGCACATCTTCCTTTTTATATCCCGGAATCTCAACATCCAGGATATACTTGCCGTCTTTTTCATGGATGTCTGTCTTCATTAAGGACTCTCCGCCGAAGACAGGTGCTGTAAACATGTTATCGAAAATGTCATCAAAGTAATTGTTTTTTCTGTTTGTCATATATCTCATAATATATACCTCCTGAGGTCTATCTTTACCTCACACCTATTAGTATAATCAGTTTTTTAGCACTGTCAATAGATGAGTGCTAAAAATTTTTAATTATTTTTCACTGGTTTTAGTAAAAAATATATTTTTTAAAAAAAGGATCAATTAGCACTTGATCCTTTTATGTGATAAAACTTTATTCATCGTATTCGCCATATTCACAACCGATATGTCTTGCTTCAATTTCATCCACCAGCTTATAGCCGTCCCTCTCTTTGTCATAGAGACGGATGATGCCTGTTCCGTTGCCGCCGTTCCATAAACGGTTATGTCTCTTCTTTCCATCCGGCGATTCATAGTTTACCAGCAGCATGTCTTTCTTCCGGCACGAAACCTCTGTTTCCATCCGGGCATGGTGATTTGTCTGCACGACTTTCCAGTAACAGTTTTTTTCATCTTCCGTAAATGTAAACATCGTTTTTACACCGAGATGGAGCTTGGAGAAATTGAAGTCGTATTCCTTTCCTTCATAATAGAAAGCACCTAACAGCCTTCTGTCCAAAGGGACCATGTAAATCTTCGGTCTTCCCCCGCCGATATCAAACGCACTGTTGTTTAATCTTTCTCCCGTTTTCAGACTGACCAGATCATTTGAAGACAGCCATAACCAGGGACTGGTAAAATCCCTGCCCCAGTTTTTATCGGCATAACCATAACAGTTTTC
>JAFYCG010000082.1 GCA_017539825.1 Solobacterium sp.
CAAAAGGGAAACCGTGGAGAACATCCTGTGGAAGATTCCTGTATGTGCATCGATTCTGGAAAGCCTTGGCATGTTCCGTTTCACTTCTGCTTTGGAAATGTTTCTTGCCAGCGGTAAAATGCAGGATGATGCCGTACTCGACAGTATCGCAATGACAGACTGCAAACCTGTCGAAGAAAAACTGAAGAAATGCTCCAGAAGAATGGAAGAGGGAATCGGTTTTGCCCAGGCAGCTTATGATGAAGAACTCTTTGAACCGATTTACGGAAGAATGCTTTTACCGGGAGAAAGAAGCGGTAACATGGAATCCGTTCTACAAAGACTGACGGGATTGTTGAAAGATAACTGTATGAATCTGACCGAACATCTTGTCAATATTATTGAACCATTACTGTCAGGTGTGCTGATGGTAACCATAGGACTGACACTGCTCAGTGTTATGCTGCCTCTGATCGGTATGATGAACTCGATCGGCTGAGGTGGCTATGTACCGTGACCGGAAGAAAAGGCCGTTGCGCAGCTTCCTGTATATCCTGTGTCTTGTTCTGATTCTTGCAGGTATTGTCTATACCGGCAAGGGCAGTACCGGAAAGGATATTGATGAAGAGAGTCTCTTGTCGGTAAAATCGGCAATTCAGCGATGTGCCTTGCAATGTTATGTCGTCGAAGGGGTATATCCCCCGGATCTTGCTTACCTGCAGGACAATTACGGCTTACAGGTAAATACACATGATTTCTATATCGTTTATGATGCATTTGCGGAAAATCTGCCGCCGGATGTGATTGTATCCAGAAAGAAGTAAAGAAAGGAAAAAGCAATGAAACAACAGGAAAGATCACCACTTGGTTTATATACGATCGGCATTGCAGCCCTGTTCCTGGGCGGTTTTATGCTTCTTGTTGTTTTCGGTGCGATTACCTATCAGAATACGGTTTCTTATCAGGAGACAAATAACCGTACCAGGGCATTGCTGTCATACTTTGTGACAAGCGTGCAGTCTAATGGCAAGGTCACTGTTAAAGTGGGTGATAACGGACAGGAGCTTGTGATTGCTGACGGCAATACCGGTTACGGCATGCATATTTACCAGTATGAAGGAAATCTTCTGGAAGAATACAAAGAGATCCATGCAGATCTGAATCCTGTCAATGCAAATGTCATTGGGAAAACCGATCTCTTTCAGATTGAAAAAATTGAAGAGGATGCCTTGCGCATATACACAGATGCGGGAAATATCATCATCCATATAGAGGAGGGGGAAGAATGAAACAGAAACAGTATATGACAGCCTTCTATATGGAAACCATTCTGCTGATGATTGTTTTCCTGATGGTGATTCTTCTTCTGACAAGGGTATTCTCCTATGGCAAGGTCCAAAGCAAACAAGCCAGAGATCTGACAAACGCAGTCTGTCTAGCCCAGAGTGCAGCAGAAGCTGCTGCATCCAGTGAAGATGTTGAGACACTGTATCAAATGATGGATCAGGGAAATGCAGAACGGGAAGAAAATCAGATCCAGGCATGGTATGATGCAGACATGAATCCTCAGAAAGACGGATATTATCATCTTGTAGCTTCCTGGGAAGAGGAAGAAGGCACATACGGGTCATTTGTTAACGGAATCATCCATGTATATATTAACGAAGAAGAAATATATCGTCTGGATACGGGCGTATATCTTCAGGAGGCGGGATCATGAACAAGCCGCCAATCCGTTTAGGGCCTCTTGCCCTGTTACTGACGGTGATCAGTATCTGTATGACCGTGTTTGCAATCCTGACATTCTCCACTGCCAGGGCAGATCTTGCATTGGCAAAACGATATGCCTACACAACATCTGTCCGTTACAGTCTCGAGAAAAGCGGACAGGAATATCTGCAGGAAGTGGATGAAATCCTGCAGGATGGCGGTACATTGTATGATCTGTTTGAAGCAGAGATGGATCCTAAAGGTATATCCGTTTATCAGATTGAAGAGAGCGGATACACTTTGACAATCGGCTTAAAACAAAAGGGAAGCACATATTCTATTGAAGTCTGGAAGATAGAAAAAGAGTGGAATCAGGACGATAATATAGAAGATTTGTGGATACCGGGATAAGGAGATAAAAATATGAATATTGAAGAAATCCTGCATATGGCAGCAGAAGCAGAAGCCTCAGATATCTTTATCATTGCAGGTCTGCCTGTTACATTGAAATGCAAAGGAGAACAGAGGCGTCTTGGTGAGGATATTCTGAAACCGGATATGATTGCGAATATAGTGGATCAGATTTACACAATCAGCCACAGGGAAAGATCAAATCTTGAAAACAAGATCGATGATGACTTCTCATTTTCCATTTCCCAGTTAGGACGTTTCAGAGTGAATATATTCCGCCAGAGAGGATCTCTTGCAGCCGTTTTACGTGTGATCCGTTTCGGTCTGCCGGATCCGGCAAAGATCGGCATTCCCGAGAGCGTATTATCTCTTGCCGAAAATAAAAAAGGACTCGTGTTAATTGCCGGTGCAGCCGGAACAGGAAAATCAACAACACTTGCCTGTATGATTGACCGAATCAACAGGACACGTTCCGGACACATCATCACCATGGAAGATCCGATTGAATACATTCACCGTCATAACAAGTCCATTGTTACACAGAGAGAGATCTTTATTGATACGCCGGGATATCTTGAATCTTTGCGTTCCGCATTGCGTGAAAGTCCGGATGTCATTTTGTTGGGTGAAATGCGTGATTATGATACAATATCTGCAGCGATTACAGCCGCAGAAACAGGCGTATTGTTATTCAGTACACTGCATACCAGCAGTGCTGCAAATACGATAAACAGAATTCTGGATGTCTTCCCTGCTTCGCAACAGCAACAGGTTAAAATTCAGCTGGCACAGATTCTGAAGGGGATTGTCTGCCAACAGCTGGTGCCTGCAAAGGATGGCGGACAGATTCCGGTGTTTGAAGTATTGAAATCCACACCTGCCGTACAGAATATGATCCGTGAAGGAAAGCTTCATCAGCTGGATTCCACCATGCAGTCAGGAGCGAATGAGGGCATGTATACAATGGACGGGAGTTTGTTGAGACTGTATCGTGAAGGTAAAATTACAAAAGAGACTGCGCTTGTTTCCTGTGTGCATTATGAGACAATGAGCAAGCGTCTGAATGGATAAACAGAAAGAAATATCTCAGGGGAGAAGAATATGTCGGAGAAAATCATAGATGCAAAACATGACAACATCCTTCATGTTAATATGTTTGATACTTTTTCTATGAGTTACAATGGTGTTTTGATTACAGGAAGATCAAAGACAAGTGAATCGCAGTTTATGTACCTGATGCAGATACTGCTTCATGCAGGAAAAAACGGTGTCGGACGTGACCGTCTTGAACAGTCGTTATTCCGCAACAAAGATCTGAATAATATCCACCATGCTACACAAAGTGTTATCTATAATGCCAAGAAAAAGCTGAAAGCAAGCGGTTTGCCGGATGTGAACTATATTGAGCAGAAAGACGGCACGTATTACTGGACACAACAGATTCCGGTACTCGAAGATACGGCTGAATTTGAAAGACTGTATAACGAGGCGGAAGCACAGGAAGACAAAGAGAAAAAACTGGATCTCTATCTGGATGCGGTACATCACTATACCGGTGAATTCCTGCAGAGCCAGATCAGCCTGATCTGGGCAGCAAAAGAAGCCAGAAGATATCGTCTGCTGTTCTGTGATTGTGTCGAGAAAGCAGCCCAGCTGTTGCGTGAAAAGGAAGATTACACACTTCTGGAAGATCTTGGCAATTATGCCACAAGAGTACATCCTTTGGCAGACTGGGAGACACTGACAATGGAAGCTTATGTGGCATTGGGCAGATATGAAGATGCCGCAAAACTATATGAGAATACCGTAGATTATTATCTGCAGGAACAGGGTATGCGTCCGAGTGAAAAAATGTTACAGCTTTTGAACAAACTCGGCACACAGATGGAACATCAGTATGATGTTCTTGATGAAATCCAGCTGAAACTGACAGAAGAGGATGCCGGAGCACCTGGTGGATATCAGTGTTCCTATCCTGTATTTCTCGGTGTTTACCATGTGATTGAAAGAATGATGGAAAGAGGCGGCCAGTCGGTCTTCCTGATGCTATGTACCATTGTTGACAGTAAGGGAAATCCGATGCGTTCCGGACCGCAGCTGGATGAACTGAGTGACAGACTCGGTAAATCCATCCAGAAATCCATCCGTCGAAGCGATGTAGTCAATAAATACGGAAAGGGACAATATCTGGTTCTTCTGGCAAATACCACATTGGAGAACTGTAAGGTTGTACAGAGACGTATCAATCATGACTTCATCATCGGCAGACAGAGAACCGGCGTCAGATATTATGTCAATAGTGTGATTCTGCAGGGAGCGAACAGATCATGAGCAAGACACAAAGTTATATCGGTATACCCAACGGTGTTGTTCTGTGCATAGATCATGCGGATGAACATGAGTTCTCCGGAAGGTATTATCACAGTTACAGCACAGAGGAAAAAGAATTTCACAGTGAAGAACAGCTTTTGTTTGAACTGGAGAATTTCTTCAATCAGCTAAAGTTTCCCTTTGCCTCTACAAACACAAGATCGTTTGTAAAGAAAAAAGAGGATGTTTCACAAACAAAGGAGAGGATTAAAGTTATGAGTGATGAAGAATTGTTGAGCAGACATGGGGATTTGGGAACCTTCATTATTCGTGTGCAACAGCGTCAGAACAGCAGCTGGCAGGGCAGGATTACCTGGGTGGATGAAGATAAGACTGTCTATTTCAGATCCGTATGGGAG
>JAFYCG010000083.1 GCA_017539825.1 Solobacterium sp.
GTTCCCTGGTACATCTCTATCAATACGGACTAAGTACTGATACGTTCCTTCTTTATGATCATGAAAATCTGTATAAATTTGATTATCTGCTGGCATATGAAATCCGGAAAGGAAATAAAAATGTCATTGAAAAGATCAAAGATGCAATCTATCAGGAGAACGGGGATCTTCGCATCTCCAGAAAGATCATCCGTGCCATTATCATCAGCGGTGATGATGATTTACTGGAAGATCTTTTCAAGCTGTTAAAAGCAGCAAAACTTCAGGAAGGACTGAGACAGGCGGTTCTTGAAAATGCCGATTGTGCACAACCGGAAACACTCGCAAAGATCATGCAGTTCTGCATACAGGAAAACCTGTTCCGCTTTTCCAGTGTGATCCGTGCATTTGATACCTGGGTGGGGTTTGGTTATGGTGATGTCGATCAGAAAACCCTTCAAAAGTATGCACCGCTTGCGTATGCCTGTTTAACCGATCCGGATCAGAGAAAGGTATTCCTGAACAGTCATAATCATCTGGAAGTGTATTTTGCCTTATGGGCAACAGCCTGTTATGAAGTGGATGATACATTTCCGCTCATACAAAAATATCTGGATGAAGGCACACATGATCTCAAAGTGCTTGCCTGGATGTTTGTCTTGCATACAGACAGCATTGCATACCAGATGTCCATGGCATCGAAATATCTGGATGAAAGAGATGAGGAACTTCTCAGCTGGCTCATTCCGAATCTTGCGATAACACAGAAACTGGTCTATCTCTATTCCATGTATAAAGAGGGATTTGTGATCAAACCGATACAGAATGAGAACTTGCCTTCTTCCCTGGAAGAAAGAAAGAAAATCTATGAGCAGTTAAAAGATATGGTGTTATTCATCGGCAATAAAGCAACGAAGTTTACCGGCAATCCTTTCCCGTTTACAGCGATCCAGCTGGATAAAACCCCTGCGGTACGCTGCATGATGAGTTTGGCGGGGTATGATCTGAATGAAGAGATGGTAAATGATCTGTTTACGATGATTCCCATGATGGATGTCACCCAGAGAATGGCATTGATCGCACATTTTATCGATGAAGAAAAACGGTCCCATCACGCTGTGTTAAGAGAACTCCTGGCTGACCGTGCAGTATCGGTGAAGGAACTGGCATCAAAAAGAATGGCGGAGATTCCGTTAGCGAAAGAAGATCTTTTAGCTTTGCAGCAGGCTCTGCGTTCCAAGAGCAGCAGTTTCCGCAAAGAAATTCTGACGGTGCTGAAAAAGCAAAATCAAGATGTATTAACAGACGTCATCAAAGCGCTTTTACTCGCAAAAGAAGATACGGAAATTCAGGCAGGTATTGAACTGCTGAATGATAAAAATGAATTGATGGATGCATGTCAGGAAGAGATCAATCAGCTGAAAGAACAGGAGCTCTCCACCCAGACACAGATTCTTTTCAATCAGCTGATTCAGACAGAAGATACTGTATTCACTCCGGAAAACGGCTATGGATTATATGATCCTTCCGTAGAAATCCTGCATGTTGAAAAGAATCAGCCAAAAGGCTTTCTCGATAAGCTTTTTAAAAAATCTACTGATGGGTTGTATACGGAAAAACAATTACAGGGACTCACATTAAGTGATCCGGACATTGTGCGTATTCTGAAAAATATGAATGATGTCATTGAAAGACATAAGGATTATGAATACGATACGATGCTTTGGGACGGTACAAAACAGAAAGTGGTATTTGGCAGTGTCACTTCGACGCAGATCCGTGTTCCGGCAGAATACGGATGGACGCCGTATCATATCACATTGGAAATGGTTCCTTTCCATGAGGAATTCATAGAGGCAGCAGGCGATTGTGCAACAAATCCGGATCGTATACTGCAGCTCATGTTTACAACCGCCAGGAGTTATACCCATTACAGTGATTCGGCTGAAAATGCGGACTGGTATAAAAAGTATGAAAAGAAAAACCTGGATTTAACCTGTTCAACATATGGCTGGAAGACATATGGACAACGTTACTGGCTGATGGTATCTGTCATAGAATTGTTCTATGAACTGATTGATCCGCGTGTTCTTTTTGAAAAAGCATGTCTCATCTATCGCAGCATGCTTGCACAGTTAGATGAAGAGGATCTTGGCAAAGATACATTACAAACCAAAGCAGGGAAGTCCGGTTACTGGAAGACAACGGACTATCTGATCAATCGCAGATTCCTGACATTCTGGAGGCATCTGGTTTCAAGAATTGAATTGACGGACAAAGAATTTGAAGAATGGTTTTTACTGCAGGCGGAATATGAAAGAAAATCCGGTGTCAAAGTATTATACAGCTTAATCATGCAGGATTATTTCCGTGCTGCCGATCAGAAGATCGTTCCGAAAGATATTCTGTACAGATATCTTCTGGAACATGAGGATAAGATCCGTATATTGACCAATCCGGTACGATACAAAGAAGGCCAGGCTGTATATGATGCATTCCCATGGGCAAAGGATTTTGTCAGGGTTACGGTAGAAAGAATTGTAGAAGTCGAACAGAAAAGAGGGGAACTTGCGACACCGTTGACGAATGTGGCAAGATCCATTCAGCAGTTTAAAGGCGGAAAATACTTTATCAGCTTACTAGGTGCATTAGGTGCAGAGACATTCTTCAGAGGATATGTCTATGGCGCAGATTCGACGAAGAAGAGTGTATTAAGCCATCTGCTGAAGTGCTGTTATCCGAATGAAGATGAAGACTTTGAAAAGATGATGCAGATGTGGAAGAACACAGACATCAGTGAAAAACGTCTTGTCGAAGCAGCAATGTATGCGCCACAATGGGCAGAGCTTGTAGAACAGATGACCGGATGGAAGGGATTGAAAAAAGGTATATGGTTCTTCCATGCCCACATCAGCGATCGTTTCTCCGCACAGAAAGAGACGGAAGTTGCATTGTATTCAACCATTACCCCGACCCAGTTCAATGACGGCGCATTTGATGAAAACTGGTTTAAAGAAGTCTATGAAGAACTCGGCGAAAAACGCTTCAAGACGCTTTATCAATCCGCGAAGTATATTACCAGCGGAGGAAATCACCATAAGCGCTCACAATTGTATGTTGATGCGGTATTGGGAAAACTGAATGCGGATGAAATTGAAAAGGAAATTATCGACAAGAGAAACCAGGACCGCTTGCGTTGTTATCCGTTAATTCCGTTTGCGAAGGAAACCGACGCTTTGCATCGTTATTTGTTCCTGCAGGAATTCTATAAACAAAGTAAACAATTCGGTGCACAAAGAAGAGAAAGTGAAAAGAAGGCATATCAATCCGCATTACAGAATCTTGCGGTTACAAAGGGTGTTTATGATGTAGACAGGCTGATCTGGCAGATGGAAACAGAACAGTTTGATTCCATGAAACAGCTCTTGGAAAAACAGGATGTTGAAGATACTGTTGTTTATCTGCAGATCGATGAAGAAGGCGATGCGGAACTGGTTGTCGAAAAGAACGGAAAGAAACTGAAATCCGTTCCGAAGAACATCCAGAAAAATGAGAAAATCCTTTCTTTAAAAGAAACCGTAAAAGAATTAAAAGACCAGAAGAAGAGGGCGAAGGAAACACTTGAAAGAGCGATGACCGAAGCTACGGAATTCACTTCAAAAGAATTGATTCAGATTCTTTCTCATCCGGTTCTTTCGCCATCTATCCGGAAATTATTGTTCCACTACGATGATCAGGATGGATTTATTTACACACAGGATAATCAGTTATACATTGAGACATTATCCGGAAATGAGATGGTGGAAGGACGCTTAAGGATCAGCCATCCGCATGATCTGCAAACAAACAGAACATGGCTTCCTTATATGCACCTGTTATATGAAAAGCAGCTTGTTCAGCCTTTCAAGCAGGTATTCAGAGAGTATTATCCGATCACTGCAGAAGAAAAGGAAGAAAGGGTTATTTCCCGCAGATATGCAGGATATCAGGTACAGCCGCAGAAAACCGTTGCCCTGTTAAAATCCAGAGGATGGACCGTGGACTATGAAGAAGGATTGCAGAAGGTTTTCCATAAAGAAGACCTGATTGTCAGAATGTATGCCATGGCAGACTGGTTCTCCCCTGCGGATATCGAAGCACCGACTTTGGAAACAATATCCTTCTATCACAGAAACTCGTATGAAAAAGTACCATTTGAAGAGATACCTCCGATTCTGTTCAGTGAAGTCATGCGTGATATTGATCTGGTAGTCAGTGTTGCCCATGTCGGCGGAACAGATCCTGAAACAAGCCACTCTACAATAGAGATGAGAATTGCGATCACAAAAGAACTGTGCCAGATGTTAAAAAAGGAAAACATCGAATGCAGGGAATCGCATGCCTTCATCAAAGGAAAACTCGCAGAGTATACGGTGCATATGGGATCCGGTGTTGTCCATGCTATGGGGATTGGAATGGTAAATATTCTTCCGGTTCATTCCCAGGCAAGGGGACGCATGTTCCTGCCGTTTGCGGATGATGATCCAAAAACTGCAGAAATCCTTTCCAAGATTTTATTGTTAAGTGAGGATGGAAAAATCAAAGATCCTTCGATTCTTTCCCAGTTAGGGCAGTAAAAGAATTACACAAGATGGATTTTTATCCAGTATAATAGTGTTAACAATAACAAAAGGAGAAACTATGAATTTATTAACAATTGATTTTGGCGGCACATTTGTAAAGTATGCATTGATGGATGCAGACGGAAACCTGAGTGAAAATGACAAGGTTCCCGCACCGCTTGAAAGTCTCGAACAGTTTGTCAAGACCGTAGAAAAAATCTATGAACCATTTAAAGGCAGAGTCGGCGGTATCGCCATCTCCATGCCTGGCATCATTGATTCCGACAGCGGTTATGTCAGAACTGCAGGAGCTTACAATGGTACACTGGCCGGCATAAATGCCATTGATGTATTGAAGGATGTTGTGGATGTGCCTGTCGCTGTTGAAAATGATGGTAAAGCAGCAATTCTGGCAGAACTCTGGAAAGGATCTTTACAGGGTGTTAACACCGCTGCTGCATGCATCGTCGGATCAGGCCTTGGCGGCGGCATCATCATGGATGGAAAACTGCGCAAAGGTGCACACTTTGCATCCGGTGAAATCAGCGGATTGATGACACAGTCCGGCAATTATGAAATGCATGGCGCTGCAGCTGCTGTAGCAAGCATGACGGCGTTTCTGATGAGGGTTGCCTATGCAAAACAGATGGATCCGAAACTGTTTGAAGTCTCCGGTGCTAATACAGGAGACAATGTGGATGAAAATGTAAAGAGAATTTCCGGTGTAGAAGTATTTAACTGGATCGAACAGGGAGATGAAATCACAATCGGCGTCTACCAGCAATGGTTAAGAGATCTGACAATGGTACTCTACAATATGAAGATGACACTGGATCCTGAAAAGATTGTTGTGGGAGGAGGTGTCAGCCGCAATCCGAGATTCATTCAGGATTTAAAAGTTGAATTCGAAAAATCCATGAAAACAGTGTTGCAGTTCGGTTTCCCGCCATGCGAACTGGATGTATGCCAGTTTACTTCCGATGCCAACTTGATCGGTGCTGCATATAACTGGATGCTGCATAACAATTTCTATGAATAAAAAGATCTGTATCCTCAGGGATACAGATCTTTTTTTATTCAGCCTGTTTGATCCAGGTGCTCTGACCGAGAACACCTACCAGTGCATGAGGAATATATGGTTCCTCAAGATATTTGATTTCCTCTTCTGTTAATGCAAGATCAACTGCATTTACTGCACCGTCAATATGATGTGGTTTTGTGGCACCGACGACAGGTGAAGTCACTTTTGTCAATAACCAGGCAAGAGATACTTCCGTCATGGAAACACCTTTCTTCTCGCTGATTTCCAATACTCTTTCAATGACCTTCTGATCTGCTTCGGCAGTTGCATCATATTTGCCTTTCGCAAATGCATCCAGTTCGAGTCTCTTTGATGTTTCACCCGGTTTTTTGGAGAGTCTTCCTGCAGCCAGGGCACTGTATGGTGTCATGGCAATATTGTCTTCTTTACAATATTTGACAAGTTCTCTTTCATCTTCCCTGGCTAAGAGATTGTAATGAGACTGAATGGAAACGAACTTTGTCAGTCCTTTTGCTTCGGCCAGCGCATTGGCTTTTGCCAGCTGCCATGAATAGCAGTTGGAGATGCCGATAGCTCTGATTTTGCCTGCTTTGATTGCATCGTTCAGTGTCTCCAGTGTTTCTAATACCGGTGTCAGATAATCCCAGCTGTGCATGATATAGAGATCGATATGGTCTGTTCCCAAACGGGAAAGGGAATTGTTCAGACATGTTTCAATATACTGTCTGCCGCCTTTTCCTTCTTCAACCATCTGTTTCTGTACAGGGGAATACTTTGTAGCGATGACAACTTCATCTCTCTTGCCGGATTCTCTGATCGCTCTGCCGACAAATTCCTCACTTGTGCCGCTCTGGTATGCCATTGCGGTATCAAAGAATGTAATGCCTTTGTCCAGGGCATATTGGATGATCTCTTTTGAAGAATCATAATCAAGAGTCCATTTATGCATGCCGGCTTCTGCCACACCGAATCCCATGCAGCCTAAACAAATACGTGAAACGGTTAAATCACTGTTGCCTAATTTTGTGTACTTCATTTGTTTATTTCCTCCAGTTTTACTGCTTCTCCGCAAGGTACTTCCAGAAGACGTTCCGGATTGACGATCATATCTCTGACAACAGCAGGGTCGCCATTGAATTCTTTCCAGTCTGCATGTACGCATCCCCAATGGATCGGAATCAGCTTGCTGTCAGAATATGTGTCTGTTAATTTCTTGACACCCGGCAAGCCGATATGCCAGGAACCGTCTGAGATATCCATGAGGATCAGATCAGGATGTTCATATGTTAACTGTTCTTCCATGAGTCTGGAATCTCCCGGCATCCATACCTTTCCATCCGGTGTTTCAATCCAGAATCCGCAATAGTCTTCCATTTCATAATGTCTGACTTTGGAATGTTTCGGGCTCATGTTCTGCCATGCATGATCTGCCGGTGTTAACTCGATTGTACAGTCACCTACCGTAAATTTATCATGGATATCATGTCCCTGTGCTTCAATACCGAGATCTTTAAACAATGAAGCTACATAATGCGGTGCATGGAAGGAATCAACTTTATCCTTCAGATCTGCCAGGGTAGGCTTGGAGAAGTGGTCGTTATCACAATGTGTAATCAGAACTGCATCTGCATGAGGAATCTCTTCCGGAAGGATCGGGGCCTCTGTGTAGATCGGCATGTCAAAACCTTTCAGTAACGGGTCAATTAAAATGATTGTTCCTCTGGAGTTGATCATTGCTCCGCCGTTTCCCAGCCAGTATACTTCTGTATGGTCAATCTTCTGAAAATCATCTTTGTTCATTTGTCTGCGTAAAGCTTTTGCCTGTTCCATTTGAATACCTCCATTTATTGATAGACATATCTTATATCTTAGAGTATACTCTAAGGCAAGAGGTAAATATGGAAAAATTTTATACGATTAAAGATGTAGCAGAAAGAACAGGAATCAGCGCATATACGATACGCTATTACGATAAAGAAGGACTTCTGACATTTGTGAAAAGAAGCGAATCCGGGATCCGTCTTTTTACGGACGAAGACTTTGAACCTCTGTATACCATTACCTGCTTAAAGAAAAGCGGCATGCCATTGAAGGAAATCAAACGGTTTATGGAATTGTTCATGCAGGGCAACGAAACCATTCATGAAAGATACCTGATCTTCAAGGAACAGAAAGAACGCCTGCAGAAACAGATTGATGAGTTACAGGAAATGATGGGTATTGTTGACTATAAGTGCTGGTATTTCGAAGAGGCGGAAAAACGAGGCGATATTGATTTCTATAAAAAACTCCCCCGTGAAGAAGTGGATGAAAGAATCTGGGAGTTCGGTAAAAAAGTCAATGATTTCAGAAAAGGAAAAACAGATCATTCGTGATTGTCACGGATGATCTGTGTTATTTTTACAGAGGCTTTATGAAATGGGCTGTCTTCCGGGTTGGAGAAGAAGAGTGGCGTCAGGCACCGTTCTTCGTTATCGATGATATCTTTGATAACTCCGGGAATTGCTCTTTTTATTTATATGTAAAAAATTCTGTCATTGGCAGGCACCGGTCTAAGACAGGAGACTCTCCGTGTGCTATAATACGATAGAAAGTTTTGCCGGATGTTAAAGAAGTTTTGTCCGGAGATTTGGAAAGTGAATCATAGAGTAACGAATTATGGAGAAAGAAATACTGGAAGTATCACAGAGCTCAATTGCCCAGGCTCTTGCGGCAGACTATTTCTGCATTTATTATGTCAATACGGAAACCGACAGGTTTATTGAATATTCTTCTTCACCGGAATACCGATCCTTCGGATTGCCTAAAACCGGAGATGATTTTATTTCTTTTTCCCGAAAGAATTTTGAAGAACTGATATATCTTGAAGATCGTGAGCTGTTTCTTGAAACTTTTACCAAAGAGAATATTGTGAAATCCCTGGACAGGCATTCTCATTTCACCATGTCATTCCGCATGCTTTTTGATAAGGGACCGACGTATGTTCATCTGAAAGTTACACGCATGATCGAAAAGGAAAAACGGCATGTTGTTATCGGTATCAATAATATTGACGAAGAGATGAAACAGCAGGCAAGATACCTGCAGTCTGAAGAAGACCGTATTACATACAGCCGTATAGCCCAGGCACTTGCAGGAGACTATTTCAGCATCTATGTGGTGGATCCTGTCACCGATCGTTTCTTTCAATATACAGCAACGAAAGAATTTGATACGCTGCAAGTTGAAAAAGAAGGGGAAGACTTCTTTAATCTCAGCCGTAAAAATATGAGGAAGCTGATCTATCCTGAGGATAAGGACAGATTCATGGCTGTCTTTACCAAGAAAAGGATTATGTCTATTCTGAAAAGAGACGGCAGCTTTACCACGAAATACCGTCTGATGTTCGGGGAAGAACCGGTCTATGTCAGCATGAAAGCAACACTTTTGGAAGACAACGAAGGGGAACACCTGATCATCGGTACCAATAATATCGATGCGCAGATGAAACGTGAGCAGGAATATCAGCAGAGGATGGCTGAGGCAAGAACGACTGCGAAAAATGATTTCCTTGCAAACATGTCCCATGATATCCGCACACCGATGAATGCCATTGTAGGATATACAAATATCGCCAATGCCAATCTGGATAATCCGCAAATCATCAAAGATTCTCTTGCGAAAATCGGATCATCCAGTCACTTTCTGTTATCACTGATCAATGATATTCTGGATATTTCCAAGATTGAAAGCGGAAAGATGCAGCTGAGTATCGGCAAATGTAATCTTGCAGCTATATTTCAGAGAATTGAAGATATTACCATCATACAGGCTAAACAAAAGAAACTCCGTTTTTCCTATGACCATAGCCGTGTGCAGCATTTTCATGTCATAGGTGATGAATTGCGTATTGAGCAGGTTCTGGTAAATATTGCCGGTAATGCGATTAAGTATACGCCTGAAGGGAAAACAGTGGATCTGACTGCAATTGAAGAAGCCGGAACCGTACCGGGACGGGCTAAGTACCGTTTTGTGGTAAAGGATACGGGTATAGGTATCAGTGAAGAATATCTGCCTCATATATTTGAAAGCTTTACCCGTGAAGAAAATACAACCATTAACCGTGTACAGGGAACAGGGCTTGGTCTTGCCATTACCGCAAAGGTTGTTGAATTGATGGGTGGCAGGATATCTGTTAAAAGCAAGCTGAACGAAGGTTCTGAATTCACCGTAGAACTGGAGCTGGAAATTGATGATCCCGAGGAAACAGTATCAAAAGAAGAACGAAAAACAAATGATATCAGCGGCAGTCACATCCTGATTGTTGAAGACAATGATATCAATGCGGAAATTGCCATCATGATTTTACAGCAGTTCGGCATGCAAGCGGACAGGGCGGTAAACGGTAGTGCAGGTCTTGAAATCGTCCGGGAAAATCCAAACAGATATGATGCGGTTTTGATGGATATCCAGATGCCTGTCATGAACGGCTATGAAGCAACAAGGGCAATCCGTCAGCTGAAGGATCCGTATTTTCAGAACCTTCCGATCATTGCAATGAGTGCAAATGCTTTCGATGATGATGTGCGCGATTGTCTGAATGCCGGAATGAATGATCATATCGCCAAACCGTTCCAGCCGGATGAATTGTTAAAACTGTTACAGAAATATCTTTAAAGTAAAAAATACGATCAAACCGATCGTATTTTCATTTCTGTGCTCTGTTTTTACTCTCCTGTGCCATTTTGATCAATGTATCCTTCTCATTGAGGGCAAGTTTTATGGCAGTATAGATTTTATCGGATGCATTTGCGGTAAGGTCTGATAAAGGATCATCTGAGGATAACGGAAGTCCTTCCATGGCAAGCCTGCTGAATTCATCAGCGATTTTCTGATAGTCTTCTTCATGCATATGATGAATATGCATGTCTTTTGTGACCTCCAGCATCGGCCTGACATCCACATCGGTAAAATTCGTTTGTGTATGATCCGGTACGGCTTTCATATTCTTTCTGACTTCGGCAATCAGTTTGATTTTGGCAAGAATATTACCGTCAATGATCTGATGCATGCATGCGTTCATCTTTTGGGAGATTACGGATTTTGCGACAGATGCATCTTTTGCGGATGCATCAAGTACAGGCTTTGTGACAAGCATCATCGCAACACCCCGTGATACCTTCTTTAAATCTGAATCTTTCAGTTTGTTTAAATCAAAACCGCTGATCAAATCAATAAGTTCCATATTGTTAATCTCCTTCAGGCAATCATCATACCATATTATCCGGATAAATTGGAAAAGGTTAAGAAAATCATAATGATCTTTCCGATATGTATTTCCATGATGCTGTTGTCACTAAAAAATCCGCTTTTTGCGGATTTTAGTTTGAAAGGGTTAGACGGTATACGTTATTGTCCGTGACAAGATCAACAGATCTGTCTTCCGATACGACAATGCCGATAAAGTTTTGTTCCAGCTGGCTTCTTCTTTTGACATAATTCACTGTGGAATTAAATCTGGCGCCTCTTGCCGGGGACCCTTTTGTGACCATGTCTCCATCCAGGATTGCACCGATACATTCACAATTACAATCCGTATCCATCAACAATGCACCATCTATTGCGGTAAGATAGGCGATGAGATGCTTTTGCTCAAGAAGACTGATTTTACTGATGGCAGTTGCGTTTCCGGAACCGCTGATTCTCTTTGCCTCTTTTGAGATATCATCAGGATTACCGATAATCAGAATTGTACCGTGGCGTTGTCTTGCTGCTAAACGAATCAGCTGATCGATCTTCCGGATCTGCTCCGGATCAGCATCTTTGATGACAGAAGAAAGAAGGGTAATGGTATGTTCGGTATTGGTCTGTTTTTCAACATGGATATGATAATATCCGTTATAGTAGGATAGTTTTTGATTGTCAGCAAAGGTCAATGTCCAGCTTAAATTACCCCATAA
>JAFYCG010000011.1 GCA_017539825.1 Solobacterium sp.
GCCAGAAGGTATTAACCGGCTTTGCATGCAATCCGAATGTATACGGTGTTGTGATCATCGGTCTTGGCTGTGAAACAGTCGGTCATAGACAGTTAAGAGAAAAGATTCAGTCAATGACTTCCAAACCCGTTGTTTCCTTCGGTATTCAGGAAGAAGGCGGAACCCTAAAGACAATTGAAAAAGCAGTCAGAGCAGCAAGGGAGCTTGCAGCCGAAGCAGGACTTCAGCAGAAAGAACTGTTCGATATCTCAGAATTATTGATGGGAATTGAATGCGGTGGTTCCGATGCAACATCCGGTATCGCATCCAATCCGGCTGTAGGAGAACTCAGTGACCTTCTGGTAGACAGAGGTGCCACAACCATGATGAGTGAATCCATCGAGTGGATCGGTGGCGAACATGTATTGGCAAAACGTGCATTAACACCTGCGATTCATAATCAGATCATTGAAGTCTGCAAAGAATATGAAGAGCATCTCAAAGCAGCCGGACAGGATTGCAGAGCAGGCCAGCCAACACCGGGTAATAAAGCAGGCGGTTTATCCACACTGGATGAAAAGAGCCTCGGATGTATCCGAAAGGGCGGAACAAGACCGATTACAGAAGTTCTTGAACAGGGAAAAAGACCGACGAAAAAAGGTGCGGTTGTCATGGATACAGCAGGATATGATATCTCCTCTGTCACCAGCATGGTCGCAGGCGGATGTCAGATGGTCATCTTCACAACCGGCAGAGGAACACCGACAGGCAATGCGATTGCACCGGTATTGAAGGTTACCGCAAATGCAAGAACATACAAAAACATGGAAGACAACATGGATATCGATCTCAGTGCAATTATTTCCGGAGAAAAAACATATCAGGAAATGGGCAAGGAGATGCTGAAGGCTGTCCATGAAATATGCAACGGAAGGCTGACAAAAGCGGAAGCCTACGGATTCTCGGATATAGCGGTAGATCATGTCTGCCGGTACGTATAATTCGTAATTTTTGAAAGGGGTAAATCAAATGACAAAACTTACGATCTGTCTCATTATCTGTGTCCTGACAATGATCAGTTACATTGTCGGAAAGCTGCCTACCGGTTTAACCGCTATGGTAAGTATGGTGTTGTTTGTATTAACAGGATGTCTGGATCCGAATACCGCAGTCGGATACTTCGGAAATACAAACGGTGTCATGATGTTGTCGATGTTCGTCGTCGCTGCCGGATTTAACCGGACGCAGTTTGTCAGAAAATGCGCTTCCAGCGTCAACAAAATCGCTAAAGGTTCATTGACTCGTGTCATGTTCGGTTATGTGGTTATTACCGCTCTTCTGGCTCAGTTTATCCAGAGTTCTGTCATCGTTTACAGAATCATGGCACCGATGCTCATCGCAAGCTGTGATGAATTAGGTATCAAACCTTCCAAGGTATTGTTCCCGTTAGCGATGATGTGTATCGCTCCGATTTCTACATTGCCACTTGGCAGCGGTGCAACACAGTTTGCAGAATTAAACGGTTATCTGGAAGCGAATGAATATACAAAATATGTAGTTGGACTTACCGATCCGATGAAGGCAAGATTACCGATGATGATCTTCCTTGCAATCTACTGCATCTTCCTTGCTCCGAGGTTTGCACCGGATGAGCCGGTCGTTGATACAAGCGCTGTACAAAGCAGAAAAGATACACGTGAAGCTCTTCCTCCTTTCCAGGAGAGAGCAGGTTACATCATCTTCATTCTCACAACACTTGCATTAATCTTCCAGCCGCAGTTAAAGATCGCTACATGGGTTATCTGTCTGTCCGGCGCATTGGCAATGGTATTATTCGGCGTCTTAACAGAAAAAGAAGCAATCGGTGCAATCAACTGGCCAATGGCATTCCTGTTTGTCGGTGCATTATCCATGGGTGGTGCATTAACGGAAACAGGTGCAGGTGAAGTTGTCGGTAACATTCTTGCTTCCTTCGCAAATACATTAAGCAATCCGTATTTAATCGGTCTTGTCTTCTTCGTCGTACCGTTCTTCCTGACACAGATCATGATGAACCGTACAGTTATGATCATCTTTATCCCGATTGCCATCTTAGCTTGTAAGGCAATGGGTGCCAACCCTGTCGGAATCATCATCCTCGTTCAGTCAGCATGCTTAAGCTCTTTTATGACACCAATGGCAACACCGGCAGTACCGATGTGTATGGCCAGCGGCGGCTACGATATTAAATCACTTGTAAAACAATCCCTGATTCCGGCAGTGGTACTGTGTATTGTCGCAGTAGGCTGGATCATGACAGTATTCCCGCTCTATTAATATGGAGGAAAGCGATATGGAAGTTAAGAAATTTCCTGAAAATATCAGTGAGATCGAATTAAACAGAAAGTATCCTGCAACCTGTCTGGTTGACGGTCTGTTTGAAGAATATGCGAAAGTTAACGGACAGCAGCGTAAATTCTATACCTATCTGAAACCGGGTTTAAAATACAACAGACCGTGTCTGGTTGTAGCCCCTGATGCAAAGATGACAATTGATGATGTTTTAGAAAACAGCTTCTGGAAAGATTTTGCCGATCAAAATGATATCTTCCTACATATCCTCACACCGGAAGACGGATCATGGAAGGAAGACGGAACAGATGCCGAATACATGAATCAGGTATACATCCGTATCCAGGCCCGTCAGGCGTATGTCACCATGCAGGATAATATCTATGCTTTGGGATATGGTGATGGTGCGGTCATTGCCCAGCAGGCTGTCATGAAGATGAGCAGTGAATGGTCAGGACTGGCTACTTTCTCTGATCTGAATGAAAGTGCACTGATCAATGCAGCATCTGTTCATGGCAATGAGAGCACGGGAAAGACAGAGCTCTCTATTGATGCTGCAAAGGTACAGGTACCTGTATGGATGCAATGGAAAGAAAATACCGGTGCAAATGCGGAAGTTGCTTCCTATTGGAAGAAACAGAATGATTCTTCTGAGGCAAAGTTCTCCAATGAGGATGCGGATGAAATCTACTTTCCTTTTGCAGTATACAAGCAGAGTTCCATCAATGAAGAAAAGGTATCCCAGGTACGCATCACCAACGGATACAACGGGGAACTGAATGAAGAAAAAGTACAGACTGTCTGGAATTTCTTAAGTCAGTATTGTCGTCATCGCGGTTTTGGCCACAAGATGTTAAGGACAAGGATGGATCCGGATGCATATGGATTCACATATCATGAATTAGAGCATCAGGGATTCACCAGACTCTGGTATGAATATGTTCCGGAAGCAGTGAAGAAGTCCGATCAGAAAGTACCTCTGGTTGTCTGTATGCATGGACGCGGAGGAACAGCGGATTCCTTCATCAGCTTATCGGAGATGAGCAAAGTTGCAGAGGAAAGAAACTTCATTGTCATCTTCCCGGAAGCCTGTGTTTACCAGCAAAGACCGGGCGGATTAAGAAATATCCTTCTCTGGAACGGTTTCTATAAAGATCAAATCACAGATGATACAGGTTTTATCCTCAAAGCAATTGATGATGTCAAGACAAGAAACAACATTGATGAAACAAGAATCTATGCCTGCGGACAATCCAGCGGTGGCATGATGACTTCACGATTGGCATTGGATGCACCGGAAGTATTTGCGGCTGTATCACCATGGTCTGCGATTGTTGATCCGGATCATGAACTGGTTCTTCCTGAGAAGATTGATCCTGCCGTTCCGTACATGTTCCTGTTCGGTGACAGAGACTGGCTCTGCACAGACCGGGAAAACGGAAGAATGGAATATCACGTTGTACCGATGATTGCGGACTTCCTGGAAAATCTCATGAAGCTGTATAAACTCGATACAACGCCATATACCTATGTATGCGGTGAAATTACATACTATGTATACATGAATGAAAACCATGTACCGATGTTAATTGTAGGTAATGTAAAAGACATGACACATGCCAATTATCCGCGTGAAAGCTGGATCGCATATGATCAGTTCCTCTGCCACTTCTCTAAAGAAAAAGACGGAACATTGCTATACATGGGCAGACCTGTAAAATAATACATCCTCACAGCTTACAAAGAAGCTGTGTTACAAAAAGAACCGGATCACTGATCCGGTTTTTATAGATATACATAGGATGTTTTCTTATAGGCAAACCACAACAAGGATCCGTCTTCTACAGGTTCATCGGTTTCTAATTTGATCGGATGAAATCCCATGTTTTCCAACAGTTTTGCGTTATACAGTCTTTGCGGTTCATCCTTCATACTGTAGATATACGGTTTATCTGTTTTGTCTTTTCCGTAACATGCAACATCCGGATCCAGGGAGATGACAGAATAGACAGTCATCTCTTTTACTGACATAAAAGATTCAATATTCTGTATCATCTGATGGAAGATGTTCTGCTTTCTGTTATCTATGGAAGTATAGGCATTGGAATACATCAGAATCAGATCCTCTGAAGAAAAATCATCAAACATGTTTAAGAGAATATAGCTTTCCCAGTATAACCAGTCACTTTCCTGTTCCAGATAATCCAGTATAACAGGATTGTGAATCTGATGTGCCTGCAGATAATATAATGCGGAATCCGCTATTATTTCCGTATTCTCATCAAAGACAAGCTGGATCAGAAGAGACATAAGAAAAGATCCGTTTTCCTGAAACATTTCTGTCGTTACTTCTTCTCCATCCCGATTTAAAATCGGAAAGGTGAAGATACAGTATGTGTAATGGCTGACGGTTTCAATCCTGTATCTGCATCCGGTTTTCTGCTGATCATATGCATCAAATAATACATCTTTGTCTATAGGAAGCCATCCGGATAAAATATCCAGTGATTTCTTCAGGATCCTGTTTTCCGTTATATTCATGGGAATATTTTATCAGAAATCCATCCTGTATGTGATAAAATAGAAGTACATTCAGAAAACGAGGAGAAAAGATAATGGCATTAACAGAGAAGGCAAAGGAAACAATGCGTGAATTGTTTAAGAGCGAGCCTGCGAAACATCCACAGGATCCGGAACTTTATGAAATTTTGCAGAATGAGATTTTTGATGAGGTGTTCTCTACAGGCGTCATTGACAATAAAAAAAGAGAGATGATCACAGTTGTTGTATTGACATGTTTACAGACACTTCCACAGCTGAAAGCACACACAGCTGCAGCATTAAATGCAGGAAATACGGCTTTAGAACTCAGAGAAGCAATCTACCAGTGTGCACCGTATATCGGCTATCCAAGGACATTAAATGCCATCGCAACAGCCAATGAAGTTTTTGAACAATACGGTTATACACTTCCTCTTGAAAGTGCAACAACAGTCGCATATGAAAACAGGGAAGAGGCTGGAGCAGCTATTCAGGTTCCGCGTTACGGAAACGAAGTCAAAGAAGTCTTCGCTAAGCTGCCGGGTGTATTCGGTGAATTTGTACCGCATCTGTTGACTGCTGTAGGATTCGGCGATTACGGAACAAGAGCTGTATTAAGCGATGCGGATAAAGAACTGATCTCTTTGATCGTTCTTGTGACAATCGGTGCCGCAACACAATTAAAGCCGCATATTGCCGGTGCAATGAAAGCCGGAAACACATTGGAAGAAATCACAGCTGCCATTGTACAGGCATTACCATATGTCGGTTTCCCATATTGCTTAAGCGCATTAATGATGGTTGCCAACTATGATGTAAACGCCAAAACAGAGGCATACCGCTAAAAGCATCGCAAGATGCTTTTTTCAATGCTGTCTTTTCAAAGGGGATGAACTTTGTTAAAATTTCCATAACAGCGACGGAGTAGATCATATGAATATTTTGGTATTAAACGGCTCTCCTGCAGGCCAAAACAGCATTACCCTGCAGACGGTAATTTATATTCAGCAGTTTTATGATCAATATCATTTTGATGTGTTAGATGTGGGTCAGAGAATTAAACAGTATGAAAAAGATTTTTCAGAATGCAAAGAGAAAATTAAAGCAGCAGATCTGATTCTTTTTACCTATCCGGTGTATACATTCCTTATTCCGGCACAATTGCATCGTTTTATTGAACTGATGAAAGAAGCGGATATTGATTATTCGAAGAAATATGCTTCTCAGATTACAACTTCCAAACATTTCTATGATGTAACAGCGCATCGATATATTCAGGATAATTGTGATGACATGGGATTAATGTACATCAAAGGCTTATCGGCAGATATGGAAGATCTGTTAAGCAAGAAGGGACAACACGAAGCTCTTGCGTTTTTCCGCTATGTGCAATGGTCATATCAAAGAGGCTATCATGAACCTGTTCTCTATGCAGAAAAGAAGGAATTCAATGGTATTGAACCAGCCATTCCCGAAAGGGAAGTTCTTCCGAAAAGGGGAAAGATTGCAATTGTAACCGATACAACAGAAGACAGTCCGTTGTATCGCATGATACAACGATTCCAATACAAGACGTCTTTTGAAACCGTCGTTGTCAATCTGAAGGAATTTCCTTTTTCGGGCGGATGTCTGGGATGTTTCCATTGTGCCTCTACAGGCAAGTGCATCTATAAAGATGGGTTTGATGCTTATTTACGCAACAACATTCAGACAACGGATGCAACTGTATATGCATTCTCGATCAAAGACCATGGCATGGGATATCGCTTCAAACTGTATGATGACAGGCAGTTCTGTAACGGACACCGTACAGTAACAATGGGGAAACCGGTAGGCTATCTGATTGACGGTAACCTTGATGAAGAACCGAATCTCAGAATGGTCATTGAAGCTAGGGCGGATACCGGCGGTAATTATCTTGCCGGTATAGCACAAACAAAAGTGATCCGGATCAGGAAATTGACCGGCTGGCAGATACGTTACTCTATGCGGTAGAGAAAAACTACCAGCAGCCGCAGATGTTCTACGGGGTTGGCGGATTAAAGATCTTCAGGGATTTGATCTATGAGATGCAGGGCATGATGAAGGAAGATCACAGGTTCTATAAAGAACACGGATTCTATGACTTCCCGCAGAAGAAGAAAGGGAAGATCCTCGGCATGTATCTTGTCGGACAAATGATGACCAATCAGAAACTCAGCAAGAAGATAGGCAATAAAATGACAGAAGGCATGCTGATGCCGTATCAGCAGATCATCAAAAAGGCAAAGAAGAAAATGGGGAATTTATGAGACAGAACTTACATACACATTCAACATATTGTGATGGAATCAATCCACCGGAGGAAATGGTATTAAAGGCAATTGAAAAGGGTTTTACTATCCTTGGCTTTTCCGGGCATGGATATGTTTCCATAGACGGAGCAGCAATGTCTGTTGAAAATGTCAGGGAATATATACAGACTGTGCAGATGTTACAGGAAAAGTACAAAGATCAGATTGAAATCTATCTGGGCATAGAACAGGATTCTTTAAACCGTTTGATTGTGAAAGAACCGTTTTCCTTTGTGATCGGCAGTATTCATTTTCTGACACATAACGGCGTATCCTTGCCGATTGACTACAACCGGGGCATTATGGAATTCATGGTCAATGAATGGTATGAAGGCAAGTTTATCAATCTTGCAAAACAGTATTATCAGGATATGAGAGAAATGGCAAAATGGGATGAAGTGGATATTATAGGCCATTTGGATCTGATCACCAAATTCAATGAAGATGAATCCTTTATCCGTTTTGATGATCCGGCATATGTGAAGGAAGCCTGTGATACCATTGATGCCTATGCAGGAAAAAAGATCATGGAAGTAAATACCGGTGCCATTTCAAGAAACTATCGGAAGACACCGTATCCCGCCAAAAATCTTTTGCGGTATATGCATGAAAAAGGAGTACAGATCTGTCTGAACAGTGATTGTCATAATGCAGAGTATCTGGATTGTTATTTTGAAGAATCATTGA
>JAFYCG010000084.1 GCA_017539825.1 Solobacterium sp.
AGAGCATATGATTTCCTCCTTAATGTCTTCAAATATACAAGATACATTTGCGACGGTGAAGTATGGGCAAAGAATTGTATAACGAATGTAAAGAACATAGATGCAAGAGATACAACACAAAGGTTTCGCATCTTTAAAACACAGATATTTTCGGCATCCCTTACTAGGCTGTTCCGCAGATCATATGTGAACACATCATTATACTATTTGCGAGTAAATGACGTAATGATACTTCGGAAATGTTGGAGGAACAGTACTTCGGTGGTCTTTGACAAACACTTTGCAACAAAATAACACTTTTTGTCAAAGAAATGATAGTGGAAGTCGCTTTTATTCGATTCTATACTGATGCTTAGAAAAGGAGAATTGTATGAGCAAGAATATTTTTTTGGCACTGAGACGAATGACAATGGCGGCAATTTGTGCGTGCTGTATATTGTCGCCTGACCAGGTATGGAAAACGAATGCGCAAGAGATCATTGAAACAGAAATGGAAGAGGCTTTGAACAGATGGACTGAATTTGCTGAGAATGAAGAAGAATTCTTCGGTTATGAACCGGCGTATACAGAGATACTGTATGACTGCGATCTGAATCCGGCATATCTCCTGATCGGACTCTCAGATGAAGTGAGTGGAGGTTATGCAGTGGTTTCCCTGTCAGATGATCACAGTATTCTCGAAGCAGCTGTAAGAACGGCTTCTCCATATGCGGATTGTACAGACATAAAAGTATATGTATCACCGCTGAACTATTATTCTGTAAATGGCACTCTGGCTGTAGATCTTATCACAGATACAGCTCTGCCAGTATCAGAACTCCATTCATTATGTCCGAAGGATGGATCGGTCAGCTTGGCAGGACCGTTAAGCAGACTGCAGGTAATGATAGAACAGCCAAATGTGCTTGATGCATCGGTTTATGTTACTTCTTATTCCTCTTGGTTTGTTCCGTTATCTCAGCCTGACGCGTATACATGTGTACCAACTTCATTTGCCATGTTCTATAAATATATGGTAAACAGAGGTAAGTTTACCAATTACTACTCTGGCACAAATACGAATATGATTTATAACTTGTTCAACAGAATGGCATCTTACGTGGAAGTGCCGGCAGACAGCGGTATATACGTATGGCGTGTACGGAGTGACGCTAAGGTAAAGTCAGGCTTTGAAGGATTCATCAGTGACTATACACCGAACAATGTCACCGTTTCATATCAGAACACCACTGTCAGCACATTTTCTGCAATCTGTTATGAAATTGATTCCAGCTATCCTGCAATTATTGTAGTTAACAGCAATCATAGTCTCGGTTATGGAACAAACCATGCTGTAACTGTTGTAGGATATAAGACAGAGTATAATTCATCAACAGGTATCACGGATCGATGGCTGTGGGTCGTTGACCCTAACGATGGGATAAAGAAAATGATGTGTTTTCAGACATGGTATTTCAACGAGTGTTTCACTGTTCAAAGAAATTACTGACATCTATTTGTGTTAAAAATAGCTATTGTACAATACGTGTGATGTTTGAATATGGAGGGTATTGTGAAGAAACTATATCAAAACGTATGCATGTTTACCCTGACATTGTTAATACTTGCAGGATGTTCAACGGAACCTGCAGGGACAACCGCTTCAAATCTGGCAGGATCTACGGAAGCTGTCTCCTCAGTACAGAGTACGGGAAGTGCTGATCAGAATACGGACCATGAAACTGCGGAAGAGGAAGTTGTCATGACCGGATATCTCTCTTCGGTTTCTGACTATCCAGACCCCATCAATGGCATGGCAATGAAGATGATTCATTTCACGCCGCTGCTGGATCAGGATGCCGGTACAGACATTCTTATCAGTGATCCTGACCTTCTGGAAGGCTTCCATGACATGGACGAAATCCGCGTTGCCTATGAGCCTTCAACACTGGTAAGAGAGGATGATAAACCCTTGAATTATGGCCTGGTCAGAAAGATCGAAAAAGCCGGCCCGTTCTGCCAGGATGCTCATACACTGTATTCATTCCTGCCGGATGACTTTGAAGTTAAGACCATCGGGTTTGAAGTCAATGGCGACAGAATCCGTCTGCAGGATCATATAGATGAATTTCTGGAAGACCTCAAGGCAATAGAAGTATATAAAGATACCGTTCTTTCCGGCGCTGTGGATCAAACAGCTATGCGCATTTACAGTACTGACGGAAGACAGATCCTGATCTATGAGGGCACCGGGGTATTGGTTTCTGATGTCACCGCGTATTCGGTGAACCGTGAGGATTGTAAGAATGCCTACGGATACAGACTTGATGATGCTGAAAACTTCAAGGTGAATCTGCTGTATCAGAAATACAAAGATTACGGTGAAGCGTATTGAAGTAATGTTTTTGATGGTGAAACTGTATGAATCTTTGTGGGGGAGAAATTTCTTCCTCGCTTAAATGGTCCCATGGTGTACTTTTCCGGGATTGGTTTCTGTGATTTGCAGGTTTCATAGGTGGTGATCTTTCCAGCTTGAACGAGTTATCGTGCGAAAGGTCACCACACGCAATTGCACAATAACTCGTTCAAGCTAAATTGCTTGTCTCTGTGTCATTCATAAAATGACTATATTCATTATACTCTATAATCGAGTTATCCCTAATGTGCAAAAGCGGATTTAAAAAAAAATTGCATTGGCAAAAACGTTTCTGACATATATGGTTACTATTCACGCCTATAGCGAGCGATCCGAAAAGGCCTGAATCATCCAGGCTTTTATAATCACAGGCTTCGCAGAATTTAGGCAACCTGGAAGTGCTCCATGTGGTATAATATTAGTGGCGAAATTGATTGGATCTTGATAAGAATACGATGATATGAAACTATTCATATTGACGAAAGGAGATGCGTATGAAAAAATTTCTGATTATGATTCTTTCTTTATTTTTACTTGCCCTGCCGGTTCCGGCAAGAGCGGATGGAATTTCCTCGCCGATGAGAAATGCTCATTGTGCGGTTCCGGATAAGAACGGAAATGCGGTTTTTCAAGGACTGCCGGATCTTAATGGAATTCGTTCCGGAAACCATACGGTTTATACGCTTCTTGACAGCGGCTATAAATATGAAGAGTATACAGGCATCCATCCTCAGACTTTAGTATGGCGCAAGGTTTCTGCTTATTTCTTTACTGCGTCAGCATCCGTGAATATGAC
>JAFYCG010000085.1 GCA_017539825.1 Solobacterium sp.
CAGGATATAAGCGATGGTTCCCCCTCCGCCTACATCAACTTTACCTAATTCACATGTCTGGAACATGACCTCATTGTCATCCATGACTTTTCTTACCTTTGCGACAAATTCTGCATTGGCATCATTGGAACCGCTCTTTCCTCTTGAACCGGTATATTTGTTGAAACAGATCCCCTTTCCGAAATAAGCGCTGTTTTTCGGTTCCATGACTTCCGGGAAGTTCGGATCATAGGCAATGGAAACATCACTTGACAACATGCGGCTGTTTTCCAGGGCATCATTCAGGCTGATCAGATTTGCGCAGGATTGTTTATCCAGCAGTTTTGCGACAACATTTTCAAAGAACTTGCTGTGCATGCCGGTATTGCCGACAGAACCGATTTCTTCCTTGTCAACAAGAATGCAGCAGGATGTTCTTTCCGGTACATCCATTTCAAAGATAGCCCTCATAGAAGTATATGCACAAACCCTGTCATCATGGCCATAGCCGATGATCATGGAACGATCCAGGCCATAGTCCCTTGCTTCACCGGATGGAACAACTTCAATCTCGGCAGAGATGAAATCATCTTCTTCAATATCATATTTTTCTTTCAGAATATCCAGAATATACGCTTTGACAGGATCTTTTTCTTCCTCTTTCTTCGGGATGGATCCGACAAGCAGGTCAAGCTGTTCGCCTTCAATGACGGTTGCGGCAGGTTTCTTTAACTGCTCTGCGCTCAGATGAATCAGAAGATCGGAAATACCGACAACCGGATCACCCGGATTTTCACCGATATTGATGTTCAGGGTTGTACCGTCTTTCTTGCAGACAACACCGACAAGAGACATTGGCCTTGCAACCCATTGGTATTTCTTGATGCCGCCATAGTAATGCGTATCCAGTAAAGCCAGTCCGTCTTTTTCATAAAGAGGATGCTGTTTGAGATCGGTTCTTGGCGAATCAATATGTGCGCCAAGGATGTTCATGCCGTTAGTGAGCGGTTCTTTGCCGATGACAAACAGGCAGATATTCTTGCCTCTGTTTACCGCATAAATGCGATCACCGGGTTTCAGTTCTGTCACTTCGCTGATGTTTTTGAATCCTGCTTTTTCAGCAGCGGCAACACTGTTGGTGACAAAAGCCCTTTCGGTCTTGCTGATGGAAAGGAACTGACGATAGTCTTCACTGATCTGCATCAATTCTTTCATCTGTGTTTCATTTAGTTTTTCCCATACTGTTTTACTCATTTTTCTACCTCTGTTCAATCATGTATTTATGGAATGCGTTAACATAGTTTTCTTCACCTGATACCTGCATCAGGATACCTTCTTCTTTGCGTTCCAGCTCCTGCAATGTCACTACATTACGGTATGGATGGATGGCGTATAATTCATCATACGGTATCAGACAGGTTACGGTTTCTGCCATCGGATATAACAGATTCAGGATTTCATCCGTCACAACATCCAGCCCTTCTTTCTTCAGGCAGGAGACACATGGAGAAACATCAACCGGTTCCTTCACCTTGTCAATCTTGTTGTAGAGACGGTAGACAGGAATGTGATCCGCATGAATCTGTTTTAGTGTTTCTTCCGTAATCATTGCCTTCTTCTGCCAGTTTGGATCGGATATATCAATGACATGTATCAGAAGATCTGCATCTCTTGCTGCATCCAGTGTTGACTGGAAGGCTTCTACAAGAAGATGGGGAAGATCGGAGACAAACCCTACCGTATCATACAGAAGAAATCTCTTGCCGTTTTTCTCAATCATTCTGACACTTGTGTCCAATGTGGCAAACAGCATGTCTTCTTCATACACTGTCTGTCCGAAGGATATATTCTGATCAAGCATCGCATTCATGAAGGAGCTCTTTCCGGCATTTGTGTAACCGATCAATGCCGCTTTTTTCAACATGGATTTTGTACGATGTCTTTCATCCTGGAATTTCTGGCTTTCGATCTTTTTCAGTTCTTTTTTCAAGTCCTGAATACGCTGTTTGTATTTTCTTTGTACAAGGGAAACATGAATTTCACCGGCACCTCTGTTATAGGCACTTCCGCCTCTTTCGTGTCCGCTTGTATCCTTGTCATCCAGGACTTCCGGAAGACGGTATTGCAGGCTTGCCAGTTCCACCTGCAGTTTGGCCTGTCTGCTTTTGGCTCTTAAAGAGAATATATGCAGGATCAGGGCGATTCTGTCCATCACCTCCGCATCACAGAAAGCCGCAATTCTTTTTGCCATCTGTGCACCGAGGGTATTGTGAAAGATGATTCCGTCTGCATTCAGCATCTCCTTCATGCTTCGTAATTCATCCAGCTTGCCCTTCCTGAAACCGGTATGAGGGTCCATGGATCTTGACTTCTGGGTAATTTTTCCTGCCACAACATATCCGCATGCTTCACAAAGTGCTTCGGTTTCTTCCATTAAGGAGACAAAATCATTATCCGCAGGAAGTTCAATTCCGGCAAGTATGACCCGTTTCATTGCAACTTCCTGTTCTGTAATTCTGCTGTTTCATCCGTGTTATTCAGCTTCAGAAGCCAGTAGCTGACACCGATCCATTGAGAGAATTTATAGCCGAGTCTTGGCAGAATAACCATCTTTTCAAATCCGAATTTTGCGTGGATTGCTTCACTTGGCAGATTGCCTTCCGTAATGATGGAAACCATGCTGTGATAGCCATCCTGTTTCGCCAGTTCAATGATCGCTTCCATTAACCTCGAGCCATACCCCTTGCCTCTTTCCGAATGTTTCAGATAGATGGATAAATCCACGGTATATCTGTAAGCCTCTCTTTCATGGAAACTGCCCAGATATGCATATCCCTTGATGTCGCCGTCTTCTTCCAAAACAAGCCATGGATACTTTTCTGTCATGCGATGTACCCTTTCAGAGAATTCTGATAAGGTAACAGGTTCGGTTTCAAAGGTTGCCAGGGAATGATCGATATACCAGTTGTAAAGATCCAGACAGGCAGGTATGTCGTTTTCACATATATGACGGATCACCTTTCAAAAACCACCTTCCCGTCCATAACGGTCATCATGACCCTTGTATCCGCTACAGTTTGAATATCCTTTTTGGTAATATCCTCTTCCACTACAACAAAATCAGCAATATAGCCTTCCTTGATATAACCAAGACGATCATCCATAAACAATTGTTTTGCCCCGTTTTCGGTAAATGAAGCGATTGCCTGATCAAGATCCAGACATTCTTCCTGACTCATTTCTCCGCCGAAATGAATGGACTTTCTTGTGCATGCCAGCTGGATCCCCAACAGCGGATCGTTCAGTTCAACCGGAGAATCACTGCCGTTGGAAACCAGGGTTCCTTCATACAGTGTTTTGAATGGATAGGATGTCTTTGCCAGAACATTTCCTACCCTGTCCTTGTAAATCGATGCGTCATAATCGATAAACTGAGATTGTATATAACAGCTTAATTTCTGTCTGATCACCTGGTCAATCTGTGACTGTCTCATGATCTGACAATGCACAAGACCATGATGCAATGGATTGCCTTCCAATACGGTATCTTTAAATACAGCGAGCACTTTATCAACTGCTTCATCACCGATGGCATGACAGATTGTAGGCATATTGAATTTATTTGCGAGTCTGACAAACATTTCCATATCCTCATCACTCATTGTCATACCGCCTCTGGTTGAAGGATCATCATGATACGGATTTACCATGGCAGCTGTTCTTGCACCAAGTGACCCGTCCGTAATCAGCTTTAACGGTCCGATTCTGAAGAAATCATTTCCCACATCCATCGTATATCCGTCATCCAGGAATTCCGCAAACTGATTGATGTTTTCAAACTCACACTGTTCATTTATTCTGACCGTCAGTTTTTCCTGATAGGACATCTGCTCAAAGATATTCAGAATCCTCTTTGGATCCTTGACAATCGAAAGAAAGTCATCACTGCCGACGGTTGTTATGCCATGGGCATTACAATACTGTGCACCGATGCGAATGTATTCCTTTAATGTATCATCATCCGGTTCCGGCATTTTTTCATGAATCAGATAAATTGCATTTTCTTCCACTCTGCCGCTGTCAAAGAGAATCTGTCCGCCATCTACGGCTGTATCTTCTTCAATGCCGGCAATTTCCAAGGCTTTGGAGTTGACGGTCATGACATGTCCGCATACCCTTGTCAAGGCTATGGGTTTCTCTTTACTGA
>JAFYCG010000086.1 GCA_017539825.1 Solobacterium sp.
CACCCTGGACAAACATTTCTACCATGCCGTTTTCCATATTCTTTACGGAACCGGTCAGTTTTCTTCTTTGCGCCTGCAACATGACAAAACCGCGGAAGCCGACACCCTGAACCTGTCCTTGTACAATAACATGATATCTTTTCATATGTGTTTTACCTCAATGACATTATATCAGAGTCTGTTCTTTTTTCCTATATTCCTGTCTTTATTTATCGGAAGTGATTATAATAGAATGCAAGGGGTAACTATGATCAACATCTTATTAAACATATCGAATTTTGACGAGGAATGGGCATATCCTTCCCTCGAAAATATATTAACACCGGATAAAAAAGTATTGATACTTCCGCTATCCTATAACGAAGGATGGATTACGGATGCATATGAATGGAAAAGGAAGTTCGGAAAGGGCAGAAGAAACTACGAAGAGATTGTCAGGCCGTTCCGCTCCTATGGCATAACAGACAGACAAATCAAATGGATCAATTACTATACGGATGATGAATTCAGTGCCAGAAGAAAGATTGAAAAAGCCGATGTCCTGTTTTTTACCGGAGGATATCCGGACTGGATGATGCAGAGACTGTATGATCTTGGCATACAGGATGATATCCGCAATTTTAAGGGTATTGTGATGGGAACAAGTGCCGGTGCCTGTATTCAGCTGGATGAATTCCATCTTCCTGCAGAAGACGAAGAGCCCTTCCAATATCAGGAAGGGCTGGGCTTGTTATCGGGTTTTGATATTGACGTTCATTTTGAAGAAGATCTGGTTCATCTGGAAGCGTTGATCCGCTCCCTTGAAGATATGGGCAAACCGATTATCGCTTATCCCAATCAAGGTGGTGTCATCATTGAAGGAGATCATTTTGAACTGTTAGGCGGCGCCTTTGTGGTGGATGTGAATGATTTGAATGATCTCTATAAGACGTATGATTATTTACGTTATGAGATCTGATTCCTTTTCGCTACAATTCTTGACAAGCAGATCATTACGATTAAAAGAATAACAGAAATGATGAGGAACCAGGGATTTTCAATAGCTGCCACAAGGCTGTGGCCGAACAATGCCAGAGAGCCGATCATGAACAATTTTGCCTGATACAGTGTGATCAGGTATTTTTTTTCATCATAATCGGAGACACCGAAGGCAAAGTTGACAAAAGCACTCGGGGTAAACGGCATGATAATGATCATGAACAAAGTGATCCGGTTGATGGATTCAACCCATAATTTGGCTTTTTCGATTTTTGCGTGATTATCTGCAAAGCGGGCAAATATGCGATGGAAAAAATGCCGCATGAAATAGAAGACAACCGTACAGCCAAGACAAGATCCGATCCAGCTGTACAGGAAACCGAGGAAGGGACCGTGAGCAGCAACATTAAAAGAAACGATTGCGATTAACGGAAGAGGAGGCAGAAAGGCTTCAATAAAAGCCAGGAAGATCGGCGGCAAGATTCCTGCATCACCATATTTCTCAATCAGATTAATCCAGAATTCCAATGTTGTTATTTCTGTAATCATCGTCTCTATTCTAGCAAGCTTTATTTATAAATAACAGAGGGAAAAGTTGAATAAATTCTTAATTTTTGATTGCATTTATTGTAAATTCTTCTATAATCTTGCTTATACGAAATCGAAGACGAAAGACAAGTAGCCTTGTTCAGCTGGTTTCAAGAGAGAAGCGTATGGTGGAAAGCTTCAATCAGCCGCAAGCGTGAATTCACTTTCAGCAGAGAGGCCAATCCCCTCCGGCTGCTCCCGTTATGAGCATGAATCAAGCTGCGCACCTGTTGTATGGTGCGAATCAGGATGGTACCGCGTGCAAGCGTTCCTGGACAGGAACGTTTTTATTTTTGGAGGTTAAGAATGGACAAGGTATTAGATGTACAGGCAGAGGCATTGCAGGCAATTGCAGATGCAGAAAGCCTGCAGGCATTACAGGACGTCAGAATTCAGTATCTGGGCAGAAAGGGAAGCATTCAGGCTTTAATGAGCGAGATGAAATCCCTTCCAAAAGAGGAAAAACCTGCATTCGGACAGAAGGTCAATGTCTGCAAACAGGTAGTGACAGAAGCTTTGGAAAAAAGACAGGCAGAGCTGAATGAGCTCGCTCTTGTCAGCAGGATGGAAGAAGAAAAGATCGACATCACTTTAAGAGGAAACGATCTGCATCTTGGTACAACCCATCCGTTAATCATGATCCAGCAGGAAATCGAAGACCTGTTTATCGGCATGGGTTACAAGATTGCCGAAGGACCGGAAGTGGAACAGGATTTCTATAATTTTGAACTTGCCAATATTCCGAAGGATCATCCGGCAAGAGATATGCAGGATACATTCTATATTGATCCAAACACGCTTTTAAGAACACATACAACAGCGATGCAGATGAGAGAGCTGGAGAAAGCCAAAGGAAAGACACCGATCAAGCTGATCTGTCCGGGCAAGGTTTACCGCAGAGACGATGATGATGCTACACATTCTCATCAGTTCATGCAGTGTGAAGGACTGGTCGTCGGTGAGCATATTACCCTGGGCGATCTGAAAGGGACACTGGAATTCATGGCCAACAAGATGTTCGGCGAAGGCAGAAAGATCCGTTTCCGTCCGTCCTATTTCCCGTTCACGGAACCTTCCGTAGAAGTTGATGTATCCTGCCCGTTTTGCAACGGCAAGGGCTGTTCCGTATGCAAGGGATCAGGCTGGATCGAGATTCTCGGTGCCGGTATGGTTCATCCGCATGTACTGGAAATGAACGGATTTGATTCTGAAAAATGCAGCGGTTTTGCCTTCGGCATCGGTTTGGAAAGAGTTGCCATGCTGAAATACGGTATTGATGACATCCGTAACTTCTATATCAACGATACACGTTTCCTGAAGATGTTTGATCGTTTTGACTAAGGGGGAAAAAGAGATGAGATTAAGTTATAAATGGTTGAAGGAATATGTCGATCTTGAGGGAATCACCCCTGAAGAACTGGCAGACAAAATGACAACTGCCGGCCTTGAAGTCGAAGGGATCGAACCGATGGCACAGGCAACAAATCTTGTTATCGGTGAAGTCATGGATTGCTGGCCGCATCCGGACAGTGACCATCTGCATGTCACCAGAACAAGGATTTCTGCTGACGGTGAAGAAACACAGATCGTCTGCGGTGCGCCAAACTGCCGTAAGGGATTA
>JAFYCG010000087.1 GCA_017539825.1 Solobacterium sp.
TCACCGAGAAGATATGCCAGCATGATGGTAAAGTGCTTTTTGTAGATGATTTCCGGTTTTGGATAATACCGTACAAGAAACAGGGTGCAATCCGAAATATAAAACAACAAGGCACCGATATAGGCTATCAGGCTTCCCAGATGCTGGGTTGAAAACAGCTTCATCAAGGCAAAGACATTCATGAGGCTGTTAAAGATCAGATAAAAAGACATAGCTGCAATCATCTTTCCGGACATCATTGGTTTTAGGACGACAATGATTCTGTATGTGACAAGAAAATAAAGCAAAGCTACGGGAATCACAATCCACCAGACAACTTTATTCAAAACAATATGATTGGCATAGACAAGCATGAAGAACAGATGGCTGCATAAAAACGAGATGCCTCCTGCCACAAAATAATGATGCCCCTTCGGTATTAACAGAACATCACCGATCCAGCTAGTTAATAAAGCAAGTACCAGAAAGAGCATCGGATGATGTGTTGCATGAAGATAATACATCAATAAAAATATCAGCAAAAACGGTTTTGTCTTTTTCCGCTTTTCGGCGTCATCCGCAAAACTGGCACAAAGGTGCAGAAAACTCAGCATCAGAAATGCTGAAAGAAACAGGTACTTCATTATATAATCCTCAATTCCGATTCAATCTGTTCTCATTATAGCAGATATCCGCATAAAAGAAGAGGATTTCAGAGTATAATAGTAACCATGGAAAAACTCAGCTATGAATTATGCAGAAATACCGAACTCATACCTTTGTTTCTGGTATGTGCTTTCTTTATTGTCTGTATTTTTCTTCTCTTTCACCATCTGCCTGCATTTACATGCAGATCCTATACCAAAAAAGATATCCGCAACATCATCCTCATCACCGGTGTTTATGGTATTGTATCCTTCTGGAAGCTTGGCTCAATGACCTTCCCGGTTACCACCTGGCAGCCTTCCGAAATCTATCAGCAGATTATCTTCCGGTTGCCTGAGGAAACATCCTTTGATGCCATCTATGCGATCTATGGCGAAGGCAACAACAATGCCCTTTCCGAGGAGTACCAAATCGGCTTCCATAACATGGAAGTCAAAGGCTCTTTTGACAAGGAACAATGGGAAGACATTGCTGTTATTGATAACGGATCCGTTTATCAGTATACGATCATTGAAGGAAACTGGGATTATCCCTATGTCCGGTTGACTTCCAAAAACATCCTGGACACAATGACGGAATTCGGATTGCGCAAGGATAACCGTTTCATTCCTTTACAAATCGAAGAAGATGCAGCGGATGCTGCCTATCCTGCCACCCTGTTAATCGATGAACAGAAGAAGCTCGTTGTTTCACCAACCTATTATGAGCAGGGATATTTCGATGAAGTATATCATCCGAGAAATGCATGGGAAATCGCAAACGGACAGAGAATGTATGCAACCGTACATCCTCTTCTCGGCACAAACATCATGGCCTTGTGCATCCGCCTGTTCGGCATGCGTCCTATGATCTGGCGTATTCCCGGTGTCATCTTTGGCTTCCTGATGGTTCCACTTCTCTATGCCATTCTGAAAAAGATGTTCCATGAAACATCTCTTTGCACGTTCGGCTGTATCATTCTGGCAACGGATTTCATGCATCTGACCACTTCGAGAATCGGCACTCTGGAACCGTTCAGCGTCTTCTTTATTCTTCTGATGTTCTATTTCATGATCTGTTACTATAAGACAAGCTTCTATGATATTCCCGTGAAGAAACAGATGCTGATGCTTCTGGCTTGCGGCATATCCATGGGTATCGGCATTGCGGTAAAATGGACCGCCTGTTACAGTGCGGTAGGTCTTGCCATACTGCTCTTTACCAATCTTGGCATACGGTTTAAGGAATACCTGCATGCCAGGCATAAGGATGATGAAACCTCACAGAGAATTGTTTCGATCTTTCCTAGCGCATGCATCACCACCATTGCCTGGTGTTTTGTCTTCTTCATCTTTATCCCGGTCATCATCTACTGGGCTTCCTACCTTCCGGATAAGGTATGGGGTAATGAAGGCTGGTCAATCATGAATGTATGGAAACAGAACATGTATATGTATCATTACCATACAACCCTCACCGCAACCCATCCTTTCCAAAGCACCTGGTATGAATGGTTGTTAGACGCAAGACCGATCTGGTATCACATCTCTGAAGATGCCCAAGGATATTCCCACACAATTGCCTGTTTCTCCAATCCGCTGCTGACATGGTTTGGTTTGCCTTCCGTGTTTTATACATTCTTTATGTGTATCAAAGAAAAGGATAAGGATGCCTGGATTATCATGATCGGATATCTGAGTGCCTTGCTGCCATGGGTTTCCTTTGTGGAAAGATGCATCTTCTCCTATCATTTCTATCCGACAAGCATGTTTACCATCATGGCCATTGTCTTTCTTTTCAGGGATCTGTTGAAGATGGATCAGCGCTTCAAAACACCGATGATCATGACGGCATGTCTGTCTGTGTTCCTGTTTGTGATCTTTCTGCCGGTAACAGCGGGATTTGCGACAGACTTAAGCTATATCCATAGTCTGGAATGGCTGAAAGGATGGTATTTCGGATGAAAAAATATGAGAAATACCTTTTCACCTTTCTGATAACCTGTATTCTGATGTTTCCGTATTTCAAAGGATTTCTGCCGATTGAACACGATACTTTCTTTCATGTTTCCCGCATTGAGCAGCTGTCCCTGTCCATCCGTGAAGGAAACCTCTTTCCGGCAATCTATCCGTATGAAAACGGCGGATATGGCTATGGCAGTCCTCTGTTTTACAGTGATGTATTTCTGATCCTTCCTGCACTATTGCATCTGATGGGTCTTTCACTTGTGCGCTGTTATCAGCTGACGGTTTTTACGGCGACATGGATCAGTGCCTTAACCATGTTTAGCCTGGCATTGAAAATCACAAAACAAAAAGAGACCGCAGCACTTGCTTCGTGTGCATATCTGTTTTCCAATTATCATATTACCGACATTTATGTCAGGGGGGCTCTTGGAGAGGTGTTCTCCCTTGCCGTTTTACCTGTCGTCTTATACGGATTGTATGAATGCCTCTATGAAAAGAATACAAAGACCTATACGCTTTGTATCGGTTTAAGTGCGCTGGCCCTCTGTCATAATCTGACATTTTTGTTTGGTGTTATCCTTTGTATTGTCTTTTTTATCATTCGCATAAAGATTGTGGATCAGGCTATATTCCTGCATATGTTCAAAAACGTTCTGCTTGCCTTTTTCTTAACCATGTTCTTCACGATACCGATGATAGAACAGATCAAAGCACAGAAGATGATTCTGCATTACTATGGATCCAGCGGCAACCTCGGACAATATTCCATGGATTTATGGCAATACTTTGCCAATAAAACCGTATTCGGTTTAGCCGGCAATGATCTGGAACATGACAGGACAATGTTAGAAAACGTAGGCTTTTTCCTGACTTTTGTACCCTTGTCATATCTGTTTGTCAAGGACAAGAAAACGATTGTTACAACGTTATGCATCCTCGGATACATCATGATCCTTCTTCCCTCTTCACTTGTTCCCTGGCAGAATCTTTCTGTTTTTTCCATTATCCAGTTTCCCTGGCGTTTAAATACATTGGGCATTCTTTTACTATCCATTCCTGCTGCTTATGGTGTTGTATCCCTTTCACAAACAAAGATGATTCCTTTTTTATGCATTATTCTTCTTTCACTGGAATGCATTTATCATGTTGTACCTGTTATGGAAAGAACCTTTGGCATGGACACGGATATGACATGGCAGGATGTACTGGATGGCAGGATTGTCGATCCGTATTTTTCTGCCTACTATGTCCGTGTGGAACTAGCCGGCGGTGACTATCTGCCGTTGTATTCTCCGGATTTCAGGGGAAGAGAAAGAAAGATCCGGGATCAGAATGATCTGGATACAGGGATTGATTTTATGGAAGAAAACCATTGTCTTTCCTTTAGGCTCAATGAAATCATACGGGAAATCCGTTTACCGTTAACCTTCTACAAAGGCTATCAGGTTTACCTGATTGAGAATGATCAGAGAATTCCGGTCAATACCTATGAAGACATAGGCATGGTTTCCTTTTATCCGCAAAAAACAGGCACATATTTATGTGTGTATGAGAATACAAAAACAAGAAAGATATGCCTTGGCATATCTTTCCTGACCATCTTTCTTTGTATCAGTAATGGAATTGTGCAACGATGTAAGGGTAAATCAGGCTGAGGGTTTTCTCCCCTGAATTTTCCAATGTATATTTGCGCAAACATTCTTCAAAGGTTCTGTTTGAACCATCATTGATTTTAGCACGTATGCTTTCAGCATCCGTAAATTCATAGTGAGAATCATCGGCTGTTTCTTTGTCCAGCGAATACTTTCTCACTTTTTTATTTTTGTCATAATATGTCGTTAAGAACCAGATTCTCTTTAAGTCCAGCTGTGTGATTTTTCTCATTCCTTCCGGATGAGACTCATACTTTGTGCTCTGATTTGTTCCGGAGGCTTTAGCATAGGCCTCCATTAAATGATATAGTTTTCCTTTGCCGATTGCTTCATGCATCAGATAACCGCTGTTGGTATAATCCTGTGCAACCTCGGCAATGATCCTAGCCGCAATATCCTTGCGAGAAAACATCATAATCTCTTCAATGATATATTTTTCATAGTGCTTTGCATGTCTGTAATACTCTGCGAAAAACGGTAACTGCCAGGTATCTTTGAGGAAGGTATTGACCTGCTCTGCATATTCCCGAGGCATATCATCCGGTGCAGACCACTTGTTCAGTTGTGCATCTTCATACAGCTTCCGTACAAGCGGAAGATAGGTATGGATATATTCTTCCATCTGCTTTTCTTCATCGATATTGATGCCTTGATGGTGTAATTCAGCTTTGACTGCACATTGTGCACAATAGAGAATCAAATCCCTGCACTCGAGATTCTGCATTACATCCATATGATCAAGGCCATACAATGCACCTGCAATGCTGCCTGTCATGCCTGATATATCAGGTCTCTCAGGGTTTAGCTGACAGGCAAGTTCAACCGCATCATGGTAATTCTTTGTCTTTAAACAGCAATACAATGCTGCTGTAAGAGCTTCTTCCGCAATGCGCCTGTTTCCTAATTCAGGCAATGCCTCATCCGTTTCATCCTGTTCACTGAGAAAAACAGCCTTGCGGATCAAAGAGAGAAATGCATTGCATTCTGTTTTATACAAGGCAAACAGATTCTCCATCGCAAGAAGAATGATTTCCGTCTCTTTCTTCAGGTCTGCATTTTCCTTGTTGATCAGCTGATGGATAAGACCCGCATAAAACCCTGCAGAGATCCATGCCATGGGATGGCCATGTGTCAATGCAGCTGTTCTTGCAGCGGTCAGGATCGGATTTCCCCAGCATGTCATAAATCCTAATGGTGCTGCACGGTATACAGCCGCACATCCTTTGGAATGATTGACGGGCTGTTTGATTGTACCCATGGTTTTACTTTGTAAAGCCTCAATACATGTCTGTCCCGGATCCCTTCGATGATGCATCTGTTGACATCTGAAAAGCTCACTGACCGGCTTCCACAAAGAATCGGTTTCAATGCCTTGTGTGTTAAGCCATGTTTTATAGGCCTCATACACATAGCATTCCACATCTGCACCAATCCCCTTTTCATTGGCACGCCAATAGCCATACACCATGCCTTCCAATGTAAACAATGTCATCTGTGTAACAGCAGAAAACCGCCATGTATGATCTGTTTCAAGGTGATATCCTTTTGCATCGGCTAGAGCACCTCCGAGAAGGCATCCTGCAACTTTATTATATAAACTATTTTCTTTCATAACCATTTACCACAACATCCGCAAACTGCAGTACTTTATCTTTGTACAGATATCCCGAGCGTATGATCCTGCTGACATAATCGGCAGGCATGCGGATATCATCCGTCACATCAACAGCGTTATGGATTCTGACATCAAACGGAACATTGACCTGATTGATCACGGTTACACCGTATTTCTTTAGTTTATCCAGTGTATCGTTATAGATCATCTTCATGCCCTGCAGTTCTCCATCATTTTTGACAAACTGCATGCCATACTCCATATTATTGACAATGGAAATCAGGTCTTTGATGATATCCTCTACCGTATCATCGGTTTTTTCTTCTTTTTGTACCGGAGCAAGATCAAAGAGATTGATTCTTTGTTCCCCTGTTACAAGATAGAACATGCCTCCCGGATCAACCTCGATAAAAAATCTTGATTCTATCTGCCGGCCTTTTATCTGCGACTGCCTGAAAACCCATGAAGCTGCTTCTTTTTTCTCTGTTCCGGTGTTTTCAAATACAGAAATGGTGATGCCTGTATCGCTGACATATTTGGCTGCAACCTCTTTCGAGCGGACTGGAATTGTCACATCTGACATGAACAAGTCTTCATGATTCGTACCGTCAGAGATTTCATAGGCATACGGCCCTGTCGTCTCCATCAAAATAAGATCCGATGTCCATGCGGTAAACTTCAGACAGAATTTTTCCAGTCCCTTCTGGAAAATATCCTTTGTGACAGGCATGACAATCCGGTTGAAAATCAGATTCCTTCCTTCACATATCTCCCTTGCTTTTGCGACAAAACCATCATAGGCATTTTCTTCATCGCTGTAGACCAGAATATATGTATCGGTATTTTGAAACTCTTCTTTCTGAAGGATATCTATGACATCCTTCTTCGAAGCAGCATATGTATAAAGCTTTTCCAGTACAGCATCGCCATATTCGTATTCACATAGTTCTGCATATGAGTCATCAAGGTTCAACACCATGAATGTACCGGA
>JAFYCG010000088.1 GCA_017539825.1 Solobacterium sp.
CACTCGCAAAACGCCCTCGATCAGTTCCTCTTTCAGTGGTGGAAGATTTTGAAATACTTCCGCAAGCGTGACATCCTCTGGAAGATTGTCATTCTGTGTATCTGCCCATTCTTTCCATTCATCGTAGGATGCGAATCCGATATTCCTTGCAACGATGTATTGATACTTTTCACCGCGCATGATTCCTGGCATCCGAGAATACCGGCTCGCATTCCTGTCATTCGGATCAACATGCAGACCATTCTTCTTGCAGAAATCATAAATGAAATTGACTCTGCTTTGATACGTTCTGTGATCCTGACCTGCATCAATATGTATGATCGCATGGAGGCTTTTATTGCCGGAGTGAACAAGACATACAATCGGGAGCTTCATTTCCTGATACAGTGCATACTGCTTTTCGATACTGTCTTTATCTGATTCCACAAGGCAGTATCTGAAGTCAGTTACGTTTGCATCTGATTCCCCTTGTCCATCCAGCGGATTGAAGCGGATCATCGCCCCGGCTGGTGTTTCTTTTGGATATCTCTCCGAGATGGTTGATTTTGAGAATCCGTGTTTCAGATCCTCGATGAGCTGCTTTTTCGTTCTTCCCTTAAATCCGTTCCTTGGAACCCATCTTCCGTCTATCTCTTCCAGCCTGTCGCAGTAGCCTACATATTCATCGTCCTGGAATAAAAGATTCAGATACTCACGCAGGTCATCAATAGGCTTTCCATTCATCTCAGGAAGTGTTTTTTCCTTGACGTATGTGGGATCTATAATTTTGTAATCAAGGCCGATGGTGTCAACTTCATCATCCCATCCGAACGTTTTAATGGAAGATTCAGGTCTGTAACCATTTTCAATTGCCATCTGGAAGATCGTTCCACCGGTAATGTCATGCCTGTTGAAGCTGCTCCATTTCTTTTCGCACACGCCAGGCTTGTATTTCTGACTTCCCATGCTCCAGGCATCCCAGTCTGAACAGGAATAATTCTCATGTTTTAATCCCATTCCGACCTTCAGCCATATGTCATAATCATCGGGATCTATGTATTTCAGGCAGTCCAAGAGTTTTTCCATACGAATTCCTCCGGCCTTACAAGCAGTTTGTACGGCTTCCATCCGACCGATGCAAGCTGATCTATTTTCTTGCTTGCGAGTGCAAAAGGCCACATGCCAACATCTTTGTACCCATATCTTTCAAGAAGCATTACCTGCTTCGGAGTGGCAAGGCCTTCGTTTCGTCTGTTTATTATTCTGTCTATAATCTGACTGCATTGCCCCTTTGTCATTCCAGTTGGATCTATTCCGGATTTCTCAATCATTGCAATCTGTTTCTCCGTGGCCTTCTCCATTTCCCATCTGAATTCAGGTTCATAATCAGCCAGATCCATGTCTCCGATACTGACAAACCACTGCAGAGGGTTTATCAGTCTTGATTTCTTATGTGCCTGTGCTGCAAGCTCTTCTGCTAGTTTCTTTCTTCTCGCCTCGACCGCATCGGATGCAGCTCCGAATAGATCAATCTCATCTTTCATTGATGCTTTCGTCACTTCATCACGATCTTTTTCCTCAGCTGCAAGATCTGCAGGCTTGCATAAATCAATTCGTTTTGTTAAATTGTGTTTGGTGGTCATCCACAGAAAATCAAGTATCAGCAGATTCTCTTTTCCAGGTGCAGAACGTGTCCCGCGACCTATCATCTGAACGTAAAGAGAGCGGATCTTTGTAGGTCTCAGAACAACAACACAATCCACAGAGGGACAATCCCATCCTTCGGTAAGAAGTATTGCATTGCAGAGAACAGATCCGGAACCAGCCTTGTCAAACCATTCAAGCGTTTCTTTTCTGTCCGGACTGTTCCCATTCACCTCTCTGGCTTCCAGTCCTTCGTCCTCAAGATAATCCCTGAACTCCTGCGCTATGCTCACAAGC
>JAFYCG010000089.1 GCA_017539825.1 Solobacterium sp.
AAGAATCTTGATGAGTTAAAAGAAACGTTTGTTGATGTTTACAAAAAGGACGGTATGATCCTGCAGAAGGATATCATGGCATCCCTGGATCACCTTGATATGAGTGATGATGATCTGGATCAGTTGTGGGACTGGTTTGCATCTGAAAACATTCGTATTTCAGAAGATGAAGATATTGAAGGCCTTGAAGGTTCCGATGATATCAATCTCCTGGATGACGATGACGGTCTGGGTGATGATGAAGACAAGGATTACATGAGGATGGATGATGAACTCGATGATCCGGACAGCATCACAATTCCCGACCTTGCTTCATTAACCAGAAGCACAAATATTCAGCTGAATGACCCGGTGAAAATGTACCTGAAGGAAATCGGCCGTGTTCCGCTTTTGAAACCGGAAGATGAACCGGAAATTGCCAAGAGAATAGAGGCGGGTGATGAAGAAGCCAGGAATATTCTGATTTCCTCCAACCTGCGTCTGGTTGTTTCCATTGCGAAAAAATATGTCGGCAGAGGCATGCTTTTCCTGGATCTGATTCAGGAAGGAAACATGGGCCTGGTAAAGGCAGTTGAAAAATTTGATTATACAAAAGGATTTAAGTTTTCTACATATGCAACATGGTGGATCCGTCAGGCTATCACAAGGGCAATTGCCGATCAGGCAAGAACCATCCGTATTCCTGTCCATATGGTTGAAACCATCAATAAGCTGACAAGGGTACAGAGACAGCTCGTACAGGAGCTGGGCAGAGATCCTACTGCAGAAGAGATCAGTGCACGCATGGATGGCATTTCTCCTGAAAAGGTCAGAGAGATTCAGAAGATTGCGCTGGAGCCGGTATCCCTTGAAACACCGATCGGTGAAGAGGATGACTCACATCTCGGAGACTTCATTGAGGACAAAGAAGCACTGAGTCCGGATCAGTATGCATCCAACCAGCTTCTGAAAGATGAGATTAATAATGTACTCAGCGGTCTGACAGAAAGAGAAGAAAAGGTACTTCGTCTTCGTTTCGGACTGTATGACGGCAGAACACGTACACTGGAAGAAGTTGGCCGTGAGTTTAATGTCACCAGAGAGAGAATTCGTCAGATTGAGGCAAAAGCATTGCGCAAGCTCAAACATCCGACACGTTCCAAGAGATTGAAGGATTTCTTCGACAAATGATCTCTCATCGAATGATTGAAATTGCAAAGATGGTAAAAACAGGCATGGCAGTAGCAGATATTGGTACAGACCATGCCTTTCTTCCCATCTATCTTGTGGAAAACGGTATATCGCCGCATGTTTATGCGTGCGATGTCAGGGAAGGACCTCTGGCAATAGCGAGAAGGAACATTGCCTCCGCAGGTCTCAGCGGTAAGATTGATACCATACTCTGTGACGGATTTGAAAAAGTACCCGCTGATGCTGAAATTGCCGTCATTGCAGGCATGGGCTTTTATACCGCAAGAAAAATTATTGAAGATGCTGCTGAAAAGATACAGGGGTTTAAGGAAATCATTGTTGAAGTCAATCGTGATGTCGTTCAGCTGCGTCAATGGATCAGTGAAAAAAAATATACAGTTACACAGGAGAAGTATATTTTTGATAAAGGACATGATTATATTGCGATTGCTTTCTGTACAGATCTTTCTGCACCTTTAAGTGAGGAGGAAATCATCACCGGTACAGCCTTATTGGAAAAAAGCGATCCGTTGTATCAGGCATACTGTTGCAGACAGATCGAAAAAATCAAAAAGATCCTCTCTGTATGCCAGCAGGAGGATGAGCGCATTCCGGGCCTGAATCACCGGCTGGGATTATGGCAAAAACAAATAAAAACGTGATCCATATTGATGGTCACGTTTTTCTTATTGAATCGTGTTAACTGCTTTGGCAAGTCTGGACTTCTGACGAGAAGCATAATTCTTATGCTTGATGTGAGAAACAACTGCTTTATCCAAAGCCTTGTTTGCCTCATTCAAAGCTGTAACTGCAGCTTCCTTGTCATTTGCTTCTACAGCAGCCAGAACTTTCTTGATACGTGTTTTTAAATCACTCTTCTGTCCTTTTCTGGCTTCTTGTCTTTTCAGATTTGTCAGAGCACGCTTTTTTTGGGATTTGATATTCGCCATGAAAAAACCTCCTGTTCAACTCTAAGCACAACGATTATAACAAAGCGGATTTTAAAATGCAATGAAAATCACAAGGAATAAGGTATAATGATACGCAGAATGGAGGAATTACTATGGAAAAACCAAGAATTGTTTTCTTCGGAACGCCTGATTTTGCCTGTGCAATCCTTAATGCACTTGCAGAGGAGAAATATAATGTTGTGGCAGTTGTTTCCCAGCCGGACAAGCCGGTCGGCAGAAAACACAGAATTGAACCTGTTCCTGTACATGCGCTTGCGGATGAATTGGGAATACCTGTATTACAGCCGGTTAAGCTGAAGGATGAAGTGGAT
>JAFYCG010000012.1 GCA_017539825.1 Solobacterium sp.
ACACGGTCATCACCTTTGATCTCTATGCCTGAAACACCGGTAAAGCTTTTGATACCCTGTGCTTCCAGACGGTTTTTGAATTCAACAGCACTTTCATCATCCATAAAACGGCCGAGAAGCTTTGGTGCAAGTTCCAGTATCGTAACATTTACACCGGATGTTTTCAGTTCTTCCGCCAGTTCTACACCGATGACACCGCCACCTATAACAATCGCATTTTCTGTAAAAGGTATGTCACGGTGGATGTTCTTCATATCTGCAATTGTACGTACAACATGCACACCTTTCAGATTTGAACCGGGAATAGGTGGAATTGCAGGTGTAGCACCTGTTGCACAGATCAGTTTGTCATAATGAATCTGATTACCGTCTTTGCATGTGACAAAGTGTTCTGCTGCATTGATGTCAGTAACAGAACAGTTTGTTTGTAATGTAATCTGTTTTCTTTCATACCATTCTTCAGAATGCAGAGTGATGTTTTCCGCATTGAGATATTTGATATCTGTTTTACTGAGAAGAGGACGCAGATACGGTCTTTCTTCACCTGCTTCAAGAATACAGATCTCTGCTTCGGAAGAATTTGCCCGGATTGTTTCCGCTGCGCTTACACCGGCTATACCGCCACCGATTATTACATATTTCATTGCCATGGGTATTCTGCCTTTCTTTCCCGGTATTCTTCCAGTGTTTCATAATCAACAAATTGCAGACAATGGGTCAGACAGGCATCAACACATGCCGGGTTCTTTCCCATAGCCCGTAAATCGGCACAACCGTTGCACTTAGAACTTCTTCCGTCACGGAAACTGAGCTTTGGTGCTGCCTGTGGACAGACTCTTGTACAGATTCCGCAACCGATGCATTTCTCTTTCCGGTGACCGACGGTTCCGTCACTTTTCCGATACATAGCACCGGTAGGACACTGCTTGATGCATTCTGCATCATCGCAATGAATGCAGGCACCCGAGAAATGATAATATTTGAGCAGGTCTTCACCATCGTTCATTGTGTCGACGCGGCGATAAAACAGACCCATTTCCAGATTGTTTTTGTCCTTACATGCCATCTGGCAGACATTGCAGCCGATGCATTTCTTCTGGTCGTAGATAAATCCGAAACGATTCATAGGAACTCCTTTTTCATCAATGATTACTGTAAATCCATTATATACACAGGTTAACATCATGTGTTTGTGTCATCTTATCTATGATTATATCTGTTATATACATTTCTTTCATCAGAAATGAACAGATCTGATGTTTTTTTGGTTATTGTATTACATCTGCCATATAAATATTCTCCTTCCACACAGCTGTATGTGAAAGGAGATTGATTCCGTATTATTCTTTCATCAGCCATTGATCCATTCCTGCTCCGCAATTATCATGCGGGCGTACTTCGAATCCGAATTTCTCGTAAAATGCTTCTTTTCCTTTGGCAGAACTCAGAGTTATCTTTACTTTATAACCCGGCTTCATATCGTCTTTCAGTTTCTGAATACAGGACTCCACAAGTCTTCTGCCGATCCCCCGGCCCTGATATTCAGCATCAACAATCACATCTGATAAGAAAGCGATATAACCGCCATCCCATAACAGTCTGGCCATACCGATTGCCTTTTCCCCATCTCTGACACATTGAACCATATAAGCATTTTTAATGCCTGCTTTCGCCTGTTCGATCGGTAACTCTATCCATCCGGCTTTCCTTCTCAGTTCTAAATATTCTTCAGGTGAAATATCATCTGCATATCTGATCATTTTTTGTACTCCTCATGCATTTTTTTCTTATTATAGCATGCACTTTAATCGTCAGTATTCATGTCTGTGATATGTAACAGATAAATGAAAAGGATTATTACCGTAAACTTACAGGCAACAATCCTTTTCGTAATCAATTCTTTACGATTCCTGCAACCTTAAAGCAGTTCGGGAAGTTTCCTTTTTCATCTCTGTGAAAAGCCACACAATCGCAGCATCTTTCATGCCGTGGACATTGTGTATTTGGGCAGAGGCAGGGATGTGTGTTTGAACAAGGTCTGTTTTCTTCCATATTGTGTTTCTCCTCGTATATTACTTGTAGATCAGGATATTTGAGAATAAGCAGACGATTTCATTCCATCCCCTGAAGGGGATGGAATGAAAATCGGCTTCGCCGCCCTCCGGGCGGGCTCCTGCCTGATCTTCTTTTTAGGGCAGACTGTTTTACACCCGTCTGCCGGGGTGTTGAGTCCTTTGCGTATAATACTGTTGAACAGGATACGTAGATAAGTGCTTTGTTCTCCTGCGGCATCTCTGGATGACTGCTTTTTAAGTCAGCACCCTACTGATACAGCTATAAGCTCTAACACTAAAGTTGCACCCCTCATGGTGATACGCAGCAGTTTAACCGTCTTATGAGGTGAGTGCTTATTACGAGGCTGATGCTTATCTGTATCACTTAGGACTCAGCTCTGCATATCTCTGTTCATTTGATCAAATTAGAAAGGAGGTTTACCTGCAATGCCCATTACCACACTATTTGTCGGTATCGACGTAAGTCTTAAAACCAATCAGGTGTGCTCCATCAATTTCAACCAGGATGTGTTTTTCAATCAGTCTTTTGACAATTCTCCTTCCGGTACTGAGAAGATCGTTCGCAGGCTTCTTGATGTTCTTAACGTTCATCCAGAACTTACTAAGATCCATATCTGTATGGAAGCTACCAATGTCTATCACATCCACGTTTCCTCTGTTCTTTCTTCAGATGCCAGGCTACTGGCCCACGGCGTGAAAGTCTTTGCCGTCAATGCCAAGCTCATTGAGAAATACAAGGAAACATTTGTTGACCGGTCTAAGACCGATCCTGAAGACG
>JAFYCG010000090.1 GCA_017539825.1 Solobacterium sp.
CGGTATCGGCTCTTTGTTTTTCTCTTTTTGCTTGCATTACGGCTTTTTCTGCATTCTTTTTTGCTTTTTCTTCATTTCTTTTAGCCTGAATCACTTTCTGCTCCATTCCATCCCAGTCGTATGACATTAATTCTCTAACTTCCGCTACCAGTTCTTTTATATCCTTTTTTTCCAGGTTTTCCATAAATCTCCCTTCCGTTTTTTGTTCATAATTTCTTAATAAAGCACCTGCAAGATCTCTGCTCTCTGCCGGTGTACCAAGCAATCTCACCATGTCTTCATCTGTTGCTTTTTTTGACAGAGCTTTCAGAAAAGGATATTGTAGTCCGTCTAATTCTGAAAGGACGATAATCTGTACAGGGTAGTGATACTTCCTTTCTAAATGATAGATGCCTTTACTAATCATTTGAATTTCAAAGCCGTCATTTTTTAATTGCCTGAACATTTTTTCCGGCATGTGATCAGTAAAAAATGATAATGTCATTTCGTGATCCTGCCGATTGTCCAATGAATCCATCTGACTCAGATAGATTTCACCATAACCATGAACTTTATGCCAGACTTTCAGATTCAGGCTTTGATGCCTTGATTTGAATTCGATCACATTGATTCCTTTGAAAAACTTTCGAATGTCATTTTTGTCAGGTGTTTCAGAATCTTTGCGGGTGACCAGCATGTCAATCGATGCATCAGAGGTATACAGTTTTTTTTCATTTTCAAACGTAAATCCATTCGGCAGATCAAGATCACTATATAAGGATCTTGAAAATAAAGAATGCCAATTAATCATACTATCCCTCCTCGTATCTGTACCATAGCATTACAGGGAGGAGGGATCAATGCCAACTTTTGTACAGGAAGAAAAGCAGAAAACAAACAGAATATGCATCAAAAATCCATTGGATACATAAGGTGAATATTTCGCATAAATACTATAAACGTGGTAAAATATTCGGGTATCGGATTGAAGGAGAATCCCATGGAAGACTTAAAAGTAAAGATCATTGAAGTCAAAGAAAGCATACTTGCAGATAATGATGCGGATGCCGATGTATTGAGAGAAGAATTGAAAAAAGATAAAACATACTATCTCAATCTCATGTCTTCTCCCGGTTCGGGCAAGACATCAACACTGATACAGACAATCAGCCGTCTGAAAGACAAATTCCGTATCGGTGTAATGGAGGCAGATATAGACAGTGATGTAGACGCAAAAACAATTGCGGCTGCAGGGGTTAAATCCATTCAGATTCATACAGGCGGTATGTGCCATCTGGATGCAGATATGTCAAGACAGGGATTAAAGGAAATCGGTACGGATGACCTGGATCTTGTGATCCTGGAGAATGTCGGCAACCTTGTCTGTCCGGCTGAATTCGATACAGGATCTGTCAAAAATGCAGTCATTCTTTCCGTCCCGGAAGGAGATGACAAACCTTTGAAATATCCATTGATGTTTCAGAAGGCAGATGTTGTATTAGTCAATAAGATGGATGCCTTGGAAGCTTTTGATTTTGATTTAGAGAAGTTAAAAGGATATATCCATATGCGCAAGCCCGGCATACCTATCTATCCTGTTTCTGCCGTAACCGGAGAGGGAATGGATGCATGGTGTGAATGGCTTGAAAATGAAGTGGCACAATATCTGAAAGAGGCTTGATATGAGTGAAGTAAAAGTAATTAATGTAAATGTCGGTGTGTTTGATTTAAATAATCGTATTGCCGATGCAGTCAGACAAAGAAACAAAGAGAATCATACCTTCATGGTCAATATTATGGCTTCTCCCGGTGCCGGTAAAACCACAACCCTTTTAAGAACCATCAAAGAGTTGAAAGATACGTACAGTATCGGTGTCATGGAAGCGGATATTGATGCGACAGTTGATGCAGAAAAAATGCAGGAAGCAGGCGTGAGAACCATTCAGGTACATACCGGCGGGGAATGTGCCATGGATGCATCCATGACAAAACAGGCACTGGATGAATTCAATGCAGATGATCTGGATGTTCTGTTTATGGAGAATGTCGGCAATCTTGTCTGCCCGGCAGAGCAGGATACCGGGTCAAGCATTAATGTGGAAATACTATCCATTCCCGAAGGAGATGACAAGCCGTTAAAATATCCATTGATGTTTCAGGTATGTCATTGTGTATTGATCAATAAGATTGATACAAGAAAGTTTTTCCCGTTTGATGATGAAGCTGTGAAGGAAAGAATTCACAGACTGAATCCTGAAGCGAAAATCATTTTCCTTTCCTCCAAAACCGGAGAAGGTTTTGGAGAATGGATTGATTATCTGAAACAGGAAATCAGAAAATGGAATCAGTAAGAAAACCGTTAATCCGGTTTTCTTTTATGTTAAACTATATACATATACGGAGGATCAAATGAGTAAAAGATTAATCGCATCCAAAAATGCACCGGCAGCAGTAGGACCATATTCACAGGCAATTGCCACAAAAGAACTGGTATTCACCAGCGGACAGATTCCTCTGGATCCTGTTACCGGAGAGATTGTCGGAGAAACAGCAGCAGAACAGGCAGTACAGGTATTTGAAAATCTCAAAGCTGTATTAAAAGAAGCAGATCTGACATTAGATGATGTTATTAAGAGTACTGTATTCTTAACAGATCTGGCTGATTTCGGTGCAGTCAATGAGGTTTATGCAAAATACTTTGAAGAACCATATCCCGCAAGAAGCTGCTTCCAGGTTGTCGCTTTGCCAAAGGGTGCAAAGATCGAATGCGAAGTTATCGCAACAAGACAATAAGATTTCGGAAAAGAGATGATTCAATCTCTTTTTTATTTGACGAAACAGAATGAAGACTGTATCATAGTTAGGTATTACTAACTATAAAGTTTGGGGGATTTATGTTTCTGCAGGTTGAGAATATAAAAAAGTCTTATGGGCAGGATGAAAATAAAGTGGAAGTGTTAAAAGGAATTAATCTGACTTTTTCCAAGGGAGAGTTTTGTGTTCTTTTAGGTGCTTCCGGTTCCGGAAAGACAACACTTTTGAATATTATCGGCGGGATTGATGCACCGGATTCCGGGAACATCATCCTGCATGGAGAAGTAATCTCTAATATGAAGGAGAAACAGAGAAATCTGTATCGCAGGAAGCATCTTGGGTATGTTTTTCAGCAATATAATCTGATTCCGAATCTGACAGTCAGAGAAAACATTGAGGTCGGTGCATATTTAAGCAGTAACCCGTTGGATACGGATGATCTTCTGCAGACACTGGGATTAAAAGAACATCAGAACAAACTGCCCAACCAGCTGTCAGGCGGCCAGCAGCAGAGAACTTCGATCGGCAGGGCTATCGTTAAAAACCCGGATATATTGTTGTGTGATGAACCGACCGGTGCACTGGATTACGCTACATCCAAAGAGATTCTGCACCTGATCGAAACAGTTTATCAGAAATACGGGAATACGGTGATCATGGTGACTCATAATGCAGCCATTCAATACATGGCTGATACCGTTATACGTTTGAAAGATGGCATGATCCGCAGTGTTCAGAAACCTTCTGTAAAAATGAGTGCAATGGATTTGGAGTGGTAACATGAATAATCCGTTAAACAAACGATTCAAAAGGGAAATCATAGAAGATATCGGTAAATATCTGGTTATTTTTCTGTTGCTTGTTTTTTCCATAGGCTTTGTGTCCGGATTTCTTGTCGCAGACGGCAGCATGATTCAAGCCTATGATGACAGCTTCGAAAAATACAATATAGAAGATGGAAACTTTACCATTCAAAAAAAAGCGAATCCTGCCACGAGAAAGGCAATTGAAGCGCATGGGATTACCATCTATGAAAATTACTATACACATCTGGTTTTATCCACCGGATCAAAACTGAGAATATTTCAAAACAGAAATGAAATCAATATTGCCTGTGTCATGGAAGGCAGACTTCCTGAAAATGACTATGAAATAGCGATTGACCGCATGTTTGCCGACAACAATCATCTCCAAGTATCCGATCATATTTTTGCAGAAGATGAGGAATATACAATTGTCGGACTGGTTGCATTGCCTGATTATTCCACCATGTTTGAATCCAATGATGACACGATGTTTGACTCTGTCACTTTTGGTGTTGCGGTTGTATCGGAAGAACAATTTTCAAAGTACAGGGATATTACCTATTGTTACGGATGGAAGTATGATAATCCTCCGTCTGATGAAACAGAAGAAAAAGAGATTTCGGATGAGCTGATGAAGGACATTAATCATGAAACAGCTTTGGAATCCTTTATACCAAGATATCTGAATCAGGCGATCAATTTTACCGGTGAGGATATGGGAAGTGATAAAGCGATGATGGAAATACTGTTATATATCATCATTGTGATTGTCGGTTTTGTTTTTGCGGTAACCGCATCAGATACAATTGCAAAGGAATCGACTGTCATCGGTACTTTGATGGCAACAGGTTATACAAAAAAAGAACTTGTATTACATTACATGACATTACCTGTACTTGTGACCCTGGCTGCCTCTTTGATAGGCAATATACTTGGTTATACGTTTTTTAAGGAAGTCTGTGTCCGGATGTATTACGGTTCATACAGCCTTCCTACATATGTGACGATCTGGAACGGGGAAGCTTTTGTCAAAACAACAATTATACCGATTGTTATGGTGATTCTGATTACATGGCTGATTCTGGAAAGGAAATTATCATTATCTCCGCTTCGTTTTTTGAGAAGGGATTTGAAAAAGGCAGCTAAAAGAAATACTGTGTATCTGCCACATCGTCTGCCTTTTATGATGCGTTTCCGTATTCGTGTACTGTTACAGAATATTCCCGGTTATATCACCTTGGCTATAGGCATAGTATTTGCCAATGCATTACTCATGTTCGGATTATTACTGCCGACAATCTTAAAGGATTATCAGAATACAATCCGGAATGAAATGCTGTCGGAATATCAGTATCTGATGACTGTACCTCAGGGTGCGTTTGATGAAGAAAAAAAAGTGAATTCTTTTGTAGAGATGATGAAGTATCTCAAAGGGATCGAAACAGATAATGAGACTGCAGAAAAGTTTTCCGCTTATACATTGAAAACGCTGCCTGAAGGAGACTATAAAGGGGAGAATATTACCCTTTACGGTGTTCAGCCCGACAGTCAATATATATCGGCATCTATTGCTGACGGGGAAGTATATATTTCTTACCTTCTGGCGGATAAGATGGGGTATCAGGCAGGTGATACATTTGAAATGAAGGAATTGTATGAAAACAAGATCTATTCTTTTACTATCACGGGTGTATTGGATTATGAAGGGTCGTTGTCGGTTTTCCTGAATCAGAAAACACTGAACCGCATGTTTGATTACGATGATGATTTCTTCGCAGGTTATTTTTCCCACACACCTATCACAGACATAGATGAGAAATTCATCGGAACAGTGATTGATCTGAATGCTATGACGAAAGTATCAAGACAGCTTATGGTATCCATGGGCGATCTAATGTATATCATTGATGGATTCTCAGTAGTGATGTTTATCATACTGATTTATTTACTGTCAAAGCTGATTATCGAAAAGAACACGCAATCTATTTCCATGGTAAAGATCCTGGGTTACAGTGACTTGGAAATCAACCGTCTCTATCTTTTATCGACAACCATAGCTGTAATCATTCTTCTTTTTGCAAGTCTTCCTCTTTGCCAAACGATTATCGAATTTCTCTGGCGTGTCATGATCAAAGCAGAAATGACAGGGTGGATGTTATTCAGGGTCAATATGAGCATCTATATCAAAATGATTGTTTTAGGACTGATCAGTTACGGTATAGTAGCCATATTCGAACTAAGAAAAATCAAGAGTATTCCGATGGAAGAGGCTTTAAAAGATGTGGGGTAATCATATGAAAAAAACAA
>JAFYCG010000091.1 GCA_017539825.1 Solobacterium sp.
ATATCAGTCTGATCTTGCGTCATAAGCCGGAAGTCATCGGTATTACCCTCGATGAACATGGCTGGGCAGATGTCAATGAACTGATTCAGGGTGTCAATAAAACACATCCGATCAATATGAATATACTGGAAGAAATCGTCAGAACTGATGAAAAACAAAGATATTCCTTCAATGAAGACAAAACAAAGATACGGGCAAACCAGGGACATTCCATACCTGTTGATGTAGAGCTCAAGGAAAAAGAACCACCGGAATTTTTGTTTCACGGTACCGGTATGAAATTTACAGCTTCGATTGATCAGCAGGGTCTGATTCCCAAGACAAGGTTATATGTTCATCTTTCCAAAGATGTTGATACTGCCGTGAAAGTCGGTCAGAGACATGGAAAACCGGTTGTTTATACGGTTTCCGCAAAAAAAATGTATACCGACGGGTATACATTCTATCTGTCCGAAAACGGTGTTTGGTTAACCAAAGCAGTTCCCTTGAAATATCTGAGCCGTTAATCTTTTGCCAATCCGTCTACCAGAATACAGTTTGGCATCTTTGTGAATAACGCTGAAGGAAGCATCAGTTTTCCGTTGGCTTTGCCGCTTCCGACAATCACGGATTCCTGATTCAGTACAGAAGAATCCAGCAAAATCATCCAGTCTTCCGGAAGACCTACAGGTGTGATACTCCCGTATTCCATGCCTGTTTTTTCTGTGACATAATCAAGATCCGCAAAGCTGACTTTCTTTGCGTTTAATGGTGTTCTGACCTTTGCATTCATGCTTGCTTTTTTCCCGTAAGGTACTACTACCGCTGCATAATGTACATCTTCATTTCTTCTTCCTTCCACCACCAGACAGTTCAATTCCATCTCATAGGGAACATCATATTGCTGATGAAGGGATTCTCCGTCTGCATATGCCGGATTGATCTCTGCAACCATTATTTCCGGAAATTTGTTCTGAATATATGCATAAACAGATTCCGGTAATAATTCCGGATTTTTTTCGATATCCGTGAATTCCAGTTTCATTCTTCCTCTTCTTTCAGCTGTTCGACTGCTGCTGCAATCTCTTTGCGGAATACTTCAATATCCACAGGAGGATCACCTGGAAGATCCGTTAAAACAAGATCTTTAAACTTTTGATATGCCTCATCCAGCTGATCGTTGATCAGACAATGATCATATACATTGACATACTGCAGTTCATCAGAAGCAATCTGTAAACGGCTGATGATCTTTTCTTTTGTCTCCGTTCCTCGTTTTACCAGTCTTTCCAACAAAGTTGCAGCGTCAGGTGTCACGACAAAAACCCCTTCCACTTCGTCTTTATAGATCTTTTTCACAGAGAGATATCCATGATAATCAATCTCTAACAACGGTGTTCTTCCTTCAGCGAGAACGCGCTGAACATCATCCAAAGGTGTTCCGTAGAAGTTATTCTGGTATTCATTCCATTCCAGAAGTTTTCCGTTATCAATTAATTCTTTAAATTCCTTTTTTGAGACGAAATTATAATCATCTGTTTCATTTCTTCTTTCCCTGGTTGTATAGGAAGTGATGATCACCACCTGTTTCATCGCTTCTTCATCTTCTCTTAACAGATTGACTAATGTTCCTTTACCGGATCCGCTCAATCCGGATATGATAAATATTTTTCCCATCGTTTTGGCCTCACTTGATATTAGTATAGATGATAAATGCTGATTATAAAAGGTGCAATCACTTCACCTTTTTTAATTAAATTTGGTGCATTCATCGCACCTTTTTAAATTTCATTGCTTATTCGCATTTAAAAAATACTTTACACAAATTGATTATCTTCTTATTTCTTTTATTTTCTTGCTAAAGATGAGCTGATTCACATTACTGAATTATATCTGGACATATTAGCATTCTTATAACACAAAAAAGAAGATTGACACACCCGTCAATCCTCTTTCATTTATTCTTTGTTTGGATCCTCAAACTCCACATTTCCCATGCTTTCAACAACACCTGTCAAAGGATCAATCTCTTCACCGGTAGCCATCCTGCCGCCGTTAGCGATGAGGTTGGTGAGAATACCGGCAATTAATGCAGTTGCCAGAGATGTAATCACGAGCAATGGTCCGCCTGTGACTGCGTTTGTACCGAAGTTCAGGCTTAATCCGCCGATACCTGTAACAAGCACTGCACTGACGATGAAGAGGTTATTGTTGTTACCAAGGTCAACTCTCTTGATCATCTGCAAACCGGATACTGCGATAAAACCGTATAATGCTACGCAGGCACCGCCCATAACACACTTCGGAATGGAATTAATCAATGCGACAAACGGTGTAAAGAAGGAAAGGATCATACATCCGACACCTGCCATAATGATGGAATAAATTGAAGCGTTTCTCGTAATTGCCACACAGCCGATGGATTCTCCATATGTCGTATTTGCAGCACCGCCGAAGAAACCACCGACGATTGAGCCAATACCATCACCTAATAATGTCTTATCCAGACCCGGATCTCTGATCAGATCCTTGTTGATAATTGCACCGAGATTCTTATGATCTGCGATATGCTGGGCAAGTTCAACAACAGCAATCGGCACGAATGTAATAGCGATGTTGCCTACAGCTGCGCCGCGGATCGGCAGCAATCCTTCCGGATGCTGGGTCAATGCCTGAATGATTGTGAACTTCGGAATAGAGAAAATAGAAGAAAAGCTGAATGGAACGAATGCCTGTGCAAAGGAATCAAAGCTGAGAATCTTCAAAGCTTCCGCACCTGTAGCCATTCCGATCAATGTAAAGATCAATGCGAGAATATAGCCTGCACCTACACCGATAATAAACGGAATCAGTTTAGCGATTCTGCTTCCGGCAACGGATACATAAACGATGGTAAAGAATGTAACCATGCCAACCAGGATTGTCAGTAAACTGTAGTCTGCTCCACCGTTTGTGGCCATCCAGGATGTTGCTGTACCGGAAAGTGAAAGTCCGATTAATGTAACGATTGGACCGATAATGACAGTCGGCATGATCTTAGAAACCCATGCACTTCCGACACCCTTCACGATTAATGCAATTGCTACATAGACAAGACCTGCTAAGAGGATACCGATGATAACACCCCAGTAGCCATAGTTCATACCGATAATTGCGGCATATGCGCCAAGGAATGTAAAGGATGATCCTAAGAATACCGGGCTTCTTCTCTTTGTAAAGAATGTATAAACCAGTGTTCCGATACCGGCACCGAATAAAGCAGCTGCAGGATCAAAATATAATGTTGTGACGCCGTCACTCATCGCATAACTGGACATCAGCATCGGTACTAACAATGTCGCTGCCATGATTGCGATCATCTGCTGCAATGCAAACACGATATTTTCGGAAAAGGTCGGTTTGTCATTTACATCATAAATCAGTTTCATATTACTCCCCTTCTTTCTCTTACAAAAAAGCCTTACCCCTTGAAAGAGATAAGGCCTGACCATCATAAACATGTGAATACAATGCTATCTTCCCAATCTCTCTGTATTGGGTTAAAGATTATGTAATTACAAGTATTCTACTCTAGAGGTCGGATTTGTCAACTGATTTGTGGATGAAATCACAAATTTGCTCATCACTGTAGACTTCAATTCCGTTTTCTTCAAAAATGGAAGCGGTTACACCATTTCCCTCCTTTAATGCGCCTGTAAAAGTACCGTCATAGATGATTCCCTTACCGCAGGACGGGCTTTTACTTTTAAACAGAGCACATTTTACATCATTGATCTTTGCGATCTGCAATGCCATCTGCGCACCCTTTTGGTATTGTGCTGTTACATCCGCACCTTCCCTGTTGATGACTTTATCCCCAATTCTTTCCGCAGGTATTCTCGGTGTAGACAAACCACCCATCTGTTCAGGGCAAACCGGAATCAGCACAAAATTCTCTGCAAGTTTTTCAATTCCCTCTACATGACAATTCTTTCCGTCATATCTGCAATTGCAACCCAGCAGGCATGCGGATACCACTAATTTTTCCATAATATCCTCCGAAAACAATCTTACAGAAAAAAGAAGAAGAACACAAACGGATTTATGTTAATATGTAGAGGTTAGAAAGAAGGAATTGTATGAAAAAAGCAGCAGAGAATGTAATTACCTTTGAAGATCATCCGCTTGTAGCTCACAAACTCACAAAATTGCGTGATATTCAGACCGGTTCCAAGGAATTCGGTGAAATCATTACCGAATTAACCATCATGATGGGATATGAGGCACTGAGTGATTTACAGACGGAAATGACAACGGTTGAAGCACCGTTAATGACCATGGAATCTGAAATCTTGGCAGAAACAATTACTATTGTTCCTATCTTAAGGGCAGGTTTAGGCATGGTTGACGGATTAAAGACATTACTGCCTACCGCAAGAGTCGGCCATATCGGCTTATATCGTGATCAGGAAACATTAAAACCGGTAACGTATTACTTCAAGATGCCGGAAGGTGTGGAAGATTGCCCTGCCATTATCGTTGATCCTGCTTTGGCTACAGGAGGAAGTGTGGTTGCCTCCATTCAATATCTGAAAGAAGCAGGCTTTAAAAAGATCAAGGTCATGAGCATCTTCTGTTCCAATGTCGGTGCCGATCTGATTTATAAAGAACATCCTGAAGTACAAATCTATACCGCAAAATACGATCCATACGGATTGAATGATGACGGCTTTATTATCCGTGCAGCAGGAGATATCGGTGATCGTATTAACGGCACCTATGGATACAAAAAGGCAAAACAGGCAAAACCGTGATAAAACTAAAAATTCCGCATATTGCGGAATTTTTTATATCTTTTTTTTGACAAGCTGATATGCCTTCGCAAACCATGCGGAAAAAGCATCAGGCTCATTCTTCATCCATTCTTCCAGTTTCTTAACAGAAATCCATTGTAAAGAATCAACCTCTTCTTTGTTGAAAAGATCCATCGGCACCGTTTCTTTATCTCTGTAAAGCAGGAATACATGATCCAGCTCATGTTCGGAAAGATCTCCGAAATCTGCCAGATAGACGAAATGTCCGCAATAAATCAGCTCTTCGTTTTCTATGGAAAAACCAAGTTCTTCCGGCATACGGTTTACAACCGCTTCTTTTGTCTCTTCTCCTGTCCGGGGATGAGAACAGCAGGAGTTGCTCCATTTGCCACCGGAGTGGTATTTTCCATATGCTCTTCTCTGTAATAAAAGCTCTTGTTTTTCAGGATCAAAGATAAACAGGGAAAATGCTCTGTGCAATTGGGCAATGACATGCGTCTCCATCTTTTCACCCGAACCGATTACATTATCTTCTTCATCAACCCATATTAACAGATCTTCCATAATATACCTCCCGAATCAGCTGTTTTTTGTTTCCACAAGTGCCTCATTTAAGGCAGCCCCATAAAAAATAATCATCACAGTAAACTTTAACCACATTGCGGTTAAAAACACTGCAGCTAATGAACCGTAAATGGAAGAAGCCTTCCAAAAATGTCCCATAAAGAAACTGAATGCCATGGTAAAGACCACTGTTGCCGCAAGGGAAAAGATAGTTCCCGGTAATTGTGATTGTACCGTTCTCTTTTCTTTCGGAAGCCAGCAGTATAAAAGCAGAATGATAAAGAACACCAACAACACTGCAACCGGTCCGCTGCTCTCAAGAAGATTGATAATCAACTTAGGAAAAGTAGCCAAAGGAAGTTTTTGACTGAATGAATCCAGTAAAGAAATTAACGGTGCTTGCAGAAGCTGGGTCAGTAACAGAACCGGCAAGAACAGAATAATAATCAATGTAAATACAATTGCTTTGGGTTTTCCTTTCATTCCCGATTTGGAGATACCGGCAATCTGTTCCAGTCCGACCTGAATGGCGGAAACACCATTGGAAGCAGACCATAACGTTGTCAAGGCAGAAACAGATACAATCAATCCGCCGGAC
>JAFYCG010000092.1 GCA_017539825.1 Solobacterium sp.
AACGATATCAGCAAGATTGTGTTTAGCGCAATGAACAGATGACGCGGAGAATGTGGAAATATTATGTTTTTGAATGAATATAGCTATAGAGAACAACATAAGAGCGAACTCGAAAAACTGATTGAATCGTGCATCATCAAAAATGTTATGGAACGCGTGGAAAAGAAGCTTCAAGAACCAGAATCCGAAGAAGAACTTGAAAAAGAAGCTATCAGCATTGTTCTCGAAGCGAAAGCAAAATCCAGAGAGATGATCGTTCAACGACTTGCAGAAGGGTATGCGAGAGCACCTTTTATCAACCATGATCTGGAAAGGATATCGAACGATATCAGCAAGATTGTGTTTAGCGCAATGAACAGATGACGCGGAGAATGTGGAAAGGCAGTGAAGCGGAATGATAATAGTTGAAGTTTGCCCGCAGTGTGGCGGCGATCTGGAACGTCTTACGATCTGCACATATCCACCTATAGATTCCAGACGATGCAAAAAGTGCGGATGGAGTTGGGAAAACACGCAGGAAATTGTGCGTATTCCATTCAATCCAAATGCATGTTTGTCAAAGTCGGATAATTCAGAAAAGTAAAAGTGACCAAATAAATGAATAATCTTTTGAACATCTTTTGAAATCGCACGATTATTCAAAAGAAATGATTTAAAGGCGGTGAAGTGGGATGCCTGAATGGTTAATTCTTGGAATTTTATCATATATCGCTGTGATATTGACATACATCTATTTTGCTCTGGAAGACAGGCGGTGACTAAATGGAACAAGAGAAGATCATAGAAGGTCTGGATTTATGCTTAAACAATGGGTGCGGGTGGAATTGCCCATATTCCGGGACTGATGGGTGCGAGGAGGATGTGCTAAAAGATGCCCTTGCGCTTTTGAAAAAACAGAGAGAAATCATCAAAGCACTCGAATCAGATCTCAATGACTGTAAAACAGTAATAGCAGAGAGGTCTAATGTTGTTAGATGCAAGAATTGCAAATACAACAGTGGGAGATGCCAAGGGATATATATTCAATTTGTCACGTGTTACAAAACCGGGACACCGCACAAAGAAGATTGGTTCTGTGCTGACGGGAAAAGGCGGGATGACGATGCCTGACATGGAGAAGGTTGAACTTGGGATCAAAGCGTGTTGGTCTGAATATTTTTCACACAAATGTTTCGATTGTCCTTATGTGTCAGATCGTAATGACAGGAAATGCGTAGAAAGGCTTGGCACCGATACCCTTGCCCTGCTGAAAGAACAGGAACAAACAATCGAAACCTTAAAAGAGAAACTTCGCTTGTTGGAGTACGGAAATCATGACTGTGCGCAGGATGTTTTGATGCCTGCAACATAAGGCGGTGAAGTTGGAATGAGCAGACAATTTAATACTGACGTGGGTGATCACGAGTACCCACGGTACTTTCTCAAAATTGATATTGCAAAATGTTTCTACCACGTATCTCGTGCCAAGGTGTTGGATATGTTCCGATCTATCACCGACGATGAATGCTTCATAAAATTGGTGAGCACTATCATCAACAATATGGAGTTTCATACGAAGACACAGATGATGAAATTTGATACAGAAAAGGCGGTGAAGTGGGAATGAGTAGATATTCATCATGGCTTAAACGGAAAGAAAATGCAACCCCATATGCGAATGAAGCTGTGTGTAATAAATGTAAATATGGCAAATGGGTAAGGGCATCTGCTTTTTGCACAGGGAGAGGAAGATCAAAGAAGATACCAGACAAAGTATGGTTTAACACCAATGCGTCATATTGCCCAGAGTTTGTCCCAAAAGAGGAAGGCGGTGAAGTAAATGGCACATTTCAAATTCAATATTGATTTATGGGTTGAAGGTGAAACAGAAGAAGCAGCGGAGGAAAGGATGGAAAGCCTGTTCGATTGTGAACCGCTTGGTGAGGTTGAACTTATTGGATGGGAATGCGTATCAAAAGACATTACGGAAGGTCGGTGAAGTGGGATGACTGATAGAGATAGTCTCATCAAAGGTCTTGAATGCGCACTTGGTAATTATCCTGGCGACAAATATTGCAAAACATGCGCATACCAGCCATATAGATTCGGTCGGTGCAAAAAAGATGCACAAAAAGAAGCTCTTACCATATTGAGAGAACAGCGCGAGATTATCCTGTGCAAAGACTGTTCCTATTGGCGAAAGCTTTTGCTGAATCAGGAAGGTCATGGCTTATGCTGCCTTGATAATCGCGTTCATGCGCCTGATTGGTTTTGTCCAAAGGGAACAAGGAGAGAATAATAATGGTAATGAACAAAACAATAAAGCTGTCACTGATCTTTCTGGTCGGCCTGATAATTGTGTTTATCATGCTGATGGTATCGAATAACAGCCAGCCCACTGTCGAAGATATACCTCACACTACGCTTCAGGTCACAAAGAAACTTGTCGGCGATATCTGGCATGTTCGCTGCGACTATATGGACAGCGCGGATGGCGTTGTCTGGAAGCGTGATGTTATCAGGAACCCGAACGGCG
>JAFYCG010000093.1 GCA_017539825.1 Solobacterium sp.
ATCCTACTGTCAACAGCACGCAGAGAGACTACATGGCAGGTGAAGTTTCCAAGGATATTACAAGAAGATTCCTTCTTCCGCCGGATATCTATGAAGCTCATGAAAAGGGTCTGATCCATTTCCATGACAGTGATTACTTTGCACAGCCTATGTATAACTGCTGTCTGGTAAATCTGGAAGATATGCTGCAGAACGGAACAGTCATCTCCGGAACAGAGATTGAAAAACCGCATTCCTTTGCGACAGCATGCAATATTGCCACTCAGATCATTGCTCAGGTTGCTTCCAACCAGTATGGCGGACAGTCCATTACATTGAGCCATCTTGCTCCGTTTGTGGACGTCAGCAGACAGAAACACCGTAAGGCTGTTGCTGAGGAACTCGCTTCCGCAGGCATTGAAGTAGATGTTGATAAGATCAATCACATTGCCGAGCAGAGAGTCCGCAAGGAAATCTCTACGGGTGTACAGACCATCCAGTATCAGATCATCACATTGATGACAACCAACGGACAGGCACCGTTCGTCACTGTATTCATGTATCTGGATGAAGTTCCTGAAGGACAGGTAAGAGACGATCTGGCAATCATCATCGAAGAAATGCTCAAACAGAGAATGCTCGGTGTCAAGAATGAAAAGGGTGTCTATATCACACCTGCATTCCCGAAGCTGATTTACGCACTGGATGAAGATAACATTCATGAAGATTCCAAATACTATTATCTGACAAAGCTTGCTGCACAATGCACCGCTAAGAGAATGGTTCCTGACTACATCTCCGCAAAACTCATGAAAGAGCTGAAAGGTGATGTATATCCTTGCATGGGATGCCGTTCCTTCCTGACACCGGACCGTTTCACTGATGCCGGCAAGGGAAACATGGCGAATGCAATGGACTATAAGGAAGGCGTGCACAAGTATTACGGCAGATTCAACCAGGGTGTTGTTACACTGAACCTCGTTGATATTGCTTGTTCCTCCAAAGGCGACATGGATCTGTTCTGGAAGGTCTTTGATGAAAGGCTGGATCTTTGTTACAGAGCACTGATGATCCGCCACAACAGACTGAAGGGAACACCTTCCGATGTTGCTCCGATCCTCTGGCAGCATGGCGCTATCGCCCGTCTGAAGAAGGGTGAAGTCATCGACAGGCTGCTTTATGATGGATATTCCACAATTTCTCTTGGCTATGCAGGATTGAGTGAATGTGTCAAATATATGACAGGTGTCAGCCATACAACAGCAGAAGGCGAGAAATTCGGTCTTGCCGTCATGCAGTACATGAATGATGCCTGTGCAAAGTGGAAGAAAGATACAAATATCGACTTCTCCGTTTACGGAACACCGATTGAGTCCACAACATACAAATTCTCCAAGTGCCTGCAGGAACGCTTTGGCATCATCGATGGTGTTACAGACAAGAACTACATCACCAACAGCTATCATATCCACGTTACGGAAGAGATCAATGCATTTGATAAGCTGACAAAAGAAGCTCGCTTTCAGCAGCTTTCTCCGGGTGGAGCAATCAGCTATGTTGAAGTTCCGAATATGCAGAATAACATCCAGGCAGTTCTGGCATTGATGAAACACATCTATAAGACAATCATCTATGCAGAATTGAACACAAAGAGCGACTATTGCCAGAAGTGCGGTTACGACGGAGAGATTCAGATCGTTGAAGATGAACATCATAAACTGATCTGGAAATGCCCGAATTGCGGCAACACAGACCAGAACACGATGAATGTTGCAAGAAGAACCTGTGGCTACATCGGTACACAATTCTGGAATCAGGGAAGAACCCAGGAAATCAAGGAAAGGGTACTCCACCTTTAATCAAACCATTTTCCAAAAAAAATTTTTTGGGGACAAAAAACAAAATCGAAGAGGCCGGCTATTAATGAAGCCGGCTTCTTTTATAATTATTCGCATTTCCTAAAATTTTGTGACGGATTGGGGTTTATAATCGTGTATCAGGCAGAAAGGGAAAAGGAAGATGGAGGAAATTGAATTCAATTAGATTTATGAAGAGATGAAGGATGTTGTCTATCGCATTGCCTTTACATATGTCAGGAATTCTGCTGATGCACTGGATATTGTGCAGGATGTCATGATCCGTCTTTACAGATATGACGGGGTATTTAACGATGATCTTCACAGGCGTCAATGGATCATCCGCGTGACTGTCAATAAAGCTAAAGATGTCCTGAAGGCTTCATGGTTTCACCACAGAGAAATTGATTTTACACAGATACCGGATCTGAGAAATAAAGATAAAAATATCCTGGAGGAAATATTGCAGATCCTATTGAAATACAGATCTGTCATCGTATTGCATTATTACGAAGGATATACGTATGCAGAAATTGCAAAGATGCTCGGAATCGGTGAATCGGCTGCAAAAATGCGCGCTGAACGCGGCCGGAAACTGTTGAAACTGGAACTGACAGAAGGAGATTGAAAATGAAAAAATATGAATTTGATGAAGCTTTGAGAACCGTGAAAATGACGCATGCACAAAGTGAAAAGATTAAGCGTGAAGTCCCCATACAAAAAGAAAAACGATATTACGTCAGATATCTGAAACCGGCATTAACGGCATTGTGTCTTTGCATGGTATTTGCCATACCGGATGTAATGGTATATGCAAATGAGATGATGAACAGAATCAGATATGTGCTTTATTCGGATGAGGGAGACCATCTGGAGATTGAGGTGGAGGAAAAGGAAGTCAGACATTACCTGACATTGCCGGATTTTTTTGATACGATGCAGGAGGTGGAGGAAGCATTTGACATTAATCTTCTGGATACGAGGGACAAATCCTGCCTCAGGACAGGCAAGCTGGTAAGATACTGGCCATCCATGATTTATGATGAGGAAAAGAAAAAGAGTGTCTTTGCAGGTATGCACATTCAGGATAACGCTTATGTGATCGGTGATCTGAAGAATTTCAAAGTAAAAGAATCGGAAACCGCTTCAATCGAACCGGAATTCTCATTTGAAGCAGGAAAACGTTTTAAGACACCGATCGGGGTACAGATACTGATTCTGACAGATGCCGAACTGTATGAGAAAAACATGCCTGCGGAATACAAAGAAATCAATGTGCAGGATCCTTACCACATGAGTGAAAATGAATCTGTAGAGGTCTGGCATATTCCGTCGATTGATACCGATGCCATGATTATATCGATGTATGGGGAAAACAGCTTTGGACCGGCAATGTGGGAGGAGAGTGACACGAGCGGTCAGATGGTAACTGCTATGTTCTCCTATGAAGGAGCGGAATACACATACTATGGAGATGTTTCTGTTGATACAATGAAGGCCTTTCTGGATACTTTGCGATAATCATCATACTGTATTTAAAGTGGTCAGTGTGAAGATGCCTGTCTGCAGCATGGTGTAAAAACAGATTTACATACATGGCTGAAGAGACATTCGGAAGAGTGTCTCTTTTTTAGACAATTCAATTGCAATAGACTTAGAAAGAAAATACGGTATAATGGAGCTATAGTTATCAATAACGGAAAGAGAATGCATATGAAAAAAAGAAAGGTGACAAAAATAACTGCTGCAAGTATTATTGCCGGCGCTTTAATGTCATGTTCCTTTGTTCCGCAGGATAATGAGCCTGAAGATGTGTACGGTCCTCCGGTGGAAGATGTCGAGGTTCCTGAAGAAAGCCAGCAGCCGGTAGAAACACCGAAAGAGGGGTATCAGTCATCAGAAAACATTGAACCGCCTGTTTACGGACCTCCGGAGGATGATCAGTATCCACCGGATGAAAACGTTATTCCGAATGAAGAATATGATCCGGTTGAAAATGAACCTGAAGATGTCTATGGTCCGCCGAATGATTGAGGTCCTGTCTTGTGAAGAGAATATATGATTTGAAAGAAAAACATCTCAATATGCTTGCTGAGCACAATCAGCTGCTTTATAAAGAACCGCAATTGAGACATCTTTTTCTGGAACTGACATTGCGCTGCAATGAGCATTGTTTTCATTGCGGCAGCAGCTGTGGTGATGTGTTTTCCAAAGAGCTGTCTGTTGAAGAGTACAGGAGAATTCTTGAAGAGGTCAGGGAGGATTTTGATATTTCTAAGATTTTGCTTTGCATAACCGGCGGAGAACCGTTGTTGCGAAAAGATTTTTTTGAAATTATGTCCTGCGCAAAAGAACTTGGCTATCGATGGGGCATGACGAGCAATGCCATACTGATTGATAAGACTGTTGCCCATAAACTGGCAGAATGCGGCATGCGGACAATTTCCGTCTCGATTGATGGACTGGAAGAAACCCATGACAGGCTTCGTGGATTGCAAGGTGCATATCGAAGGGCAATGGAAGGGATACAGAATCTGATTGATGAAAATGCTTTTTCCGCAATCCAGGTCACAACTGTCATCAATCATCAGAATATTCATGAGCTGGATGCATTGTTTTCCATTATGGATCAAATAGATATAGACTCCTGGAGAGTCATTCATCTTGAACCGATCGGCAGAGCATTGGACAGACCTGAGATGATGCTGACAAAAGAGGATTACATTCGCCTGTTTTCCTTTATACGTGATAAAAGAAGGGAAGGCTATCCGGTAGAATTCGGTTGCAGCCATTATCTCGGCCTGGAATATGAAGCGGAAGTCAGAGACTGGTACTGGCTTTGCAATGCGGGTGTTCACACTGCCAGTATCATGGCTAACGGAGATATCGGTGCATGTCTGGATATTGAAAGAAGACCCGAGACTATCCAGGGCAATATTTTTGAAGACAGGTTTTCGGATGTATGGAAAAACAGGTTTCAGATTTTCCGTCAGAACTTCTCTTCCGCAAATGAAAACTGCCGCAATTGCAAGCATGAAAAATTCTGCAGAGGTGATGCAAAACACAGTTGGAATTACGATCTGCATCAACCGATGGTATGCATGAAAGATATTCTGTTTTGAACATAAAAAGTGGAAAACTTTTCCAAAAATGTGGAAAACTGGCGCTTTATGCAAGTGTTGACAAAGTTTTTGAATGTGGTATTATATAGTCGAAGAAAAGGGAACAGAACCATATCTGTTCTCTTTTTTCGTTATCCTGAACCGGTTTTTCAGGTTTTATGCATAGAAAGGTAACTATATGGAAAAACGTTTTTTAGACAGATTTGATGAAATGATGCGATTGATAAATGAAAAGCTGCCGGTAAAAGCGGCATATCGGATCGTACAGGATGGGGAAACATGCGATGAATATGCTGAACAGATCCATCAGGCTAACTGGAAGCACTATGAGCGCAATCAGGAGAAAATGATTGGCAACTGGTGCTTTTTTAAAATACCGGAATATCCGGGACAGACATGTAATTTATCTTTGGACGATGTACGAAAGGCGTATGACATGGATCATAATGAGGGATGGGAAAACCTGTACACATTTCTCTATGACAAACTGCTGCTGATGATAAAGGCTTCCTCTTTGAAAATCAATATGTTGAGCATGAGTGAATTTGACAGTATAAAAGATCGGCTGAGTATTGCCTTAAAACCGTTTGAAGAACGAATGGAACGGGAGAATGTCTGTCGCAGATATGGGGATATTGCATTTCTTTTGTATGTGGAATTCGGAGATGTTGAAGATACCACGTTTTCCTATCGGGTTGAGAAAAAATTTTTGGAAATGTGGAAAAAGGAAAATGATGAACTTTTTCGTATTGCTTTAGAGAATATGAAGAAAAAATATCCTGTACAGATGTTTACCTGCTTGCAGGATATTGACAATCATCATTATTACCGTTCAATTGAGGAAGTGAAAGACAAAGCCAGTGTTACAATGACGTGTAATGAATGGAGATCAAATGGTGCTGTTACGATTTTCTATCCCGGCATGATGGAAGAAATCTATAAGAAGTTTGGTCCGTTTTATGCGGTATTTACCTCAAACAGGGAAGTAAACATACATAAGATGTCCAAATTTGATTATTACAGTCTCCGCAGACTGCTGGCAAAGACAGACCGTGCTTTTCTGGAAGGGAAAATCTCGGATACAATCTTTGTGTATGATCCTCAGAAAGGGCTGGTTGCCTGCCGGTATGAAAGCTAGGATGCTTTGGCCTCAACAAACCATTTGTAGTTTTCTTCGTAAAACAGATAATGTACAGATCCTGCGATTCGACAGGAATACCGGATTCCTGTTCCGTCTACTTTCAGGGAAACGGCTCTGCGGCAGTCTGTAATCTGATCAATGGGAAAAGTCCTGCCGTCCTGCCAGACAATTTCCACAGGCTTCATTTTACCTTCGGCATTGAATACGGCTTTGACGCCGACATATTCTTTTTTATATTTTCTTTCCATAGTACACCTGCTTATTTGACAAATTGAGAAGTTGTATTATAATAAATGAGCAGTTAAACTTCTCGTTTATTATATATTTTTGGAAAATGATTTGTCAAGGAGGCGGTATATGACCTTTGGAGAAAAAGTAAAGAATGCCCGTAAACAGAAGAATATTTCACAGGATGATCTGGCAACGGCAATGGAAGTATCAAGGCGTACGGTGACATCCTGGGAAACGGACAGGGCTCTGCCGAGATCGCGCAGGGTTTATGAAAAACTTGCGTCTTTTCTGGAAGTCAATATCAATTACCTTCTCAGTGAAGACGATGCATTTGTGCTTGAAGCAACGGAGAAATACGGCATGCGGGCAGGAAGAGATGCACAGAAGCTGATGGCTGAAGTAACCGGCTTGTTTGCGGGAGGAGAAATGGCGGAAGAGGATATGGATGCATTTATGTTTGTGGTACAGCAGGCATATCTTGATGCCAAAATGAAGAATCGGAAATATGCATCGGGAAAGGCAGAAGGATGATGTATGCAGCTGAATCATATGGATGATATTGTGAAGAAGGCTGACCGCATTGTCAGAAAAGCCGGTTCCAGAGATCCCGAGGTGATTGCCAGATATGCCGGAATAACCATCTTTGATGCACCTTTTCAGAAGCTGAAAGGTGCATACAAAGTGATTGAAAGAAACCGGTATATCTTCATTAAAGAGGATCTGGATGATGTCATGCGGTCAATCGTTCTCCTGCATGAAATAGGGCATGATACGCTGCACAGAAGACAGGCAACACAGTTTCATGAATTCAATCTGTTTGAAATGAATGTCAATACAATGGAATTTGAAGCAAATCTTTTTGCAGCGCAGATCGCCTTGCCGGATGAAGAGGTGATTGAATATATCATGCAGGGATTTGATGCTTCTGAAATTGCAAGAGCAATGCACTCAGACATCAACCTGGTTGCATTGAAAGTCAGTGATCTTTCCCGAAGAGGGTATGCTTTTCATACGCCGGAACATAAGAAGAACTTTTTATAAAAAAAAGTATTTCTGTGGTAACATATAAGGGAGGTTTTTCACATGGACAAAGTAAAGAAGAAATTGAATATACCCTCCCTGATCTGCAACTGTCTTGGAACATTGTTATTAATCAGTGTGATTGCCGTATTGGGAATTCTGGCTGTTCCCCAGTTTCTCGGATATGAAACATATGAGATTGTCAGCGGAAGCATGGCTCCATCCATTCCGGTAGGAAGCCTGATTTTTGTGCAACCTGCTGAAGGTGTTGATATCGAAGAAGGAGATGTGATAGCTTTTCTCAGTGAAGGAAATGTTATCGCACACCGTGTGACCGCCAACAATGTCATTGAAGGTACACTCAATACGAAAGGCGACGCCAATGCCGAAGAGGATTTTATAGCTGTTCCATACAGTCATCTGATCGGCAAAGTAGTCAAATCCGTGAGGAACCTGGGCGGGTTCATGGCATATCTGACAAAACCGATCGGCAAAGTATATCTTCTGATGGTGATTGCCTGTGGCGTCATGTTCCATATTTTGGCAGGAAGATTGAAAAGATGAAGTTTCATGCGAAACTTCTTTTTTATACGGATCCCATGAATTGTCTGCATGCTTTGTGCTTGAAGTGATCCTGTTAAGTGAGTAGAATAATTGCTGATGGAGGGAAAGATATGTTGAATTTTGAAAGCGACTATATCGAAGGTGCACATCCGAAAATTCTGGAGAAGCTTGTCGATACAAACTATGTTCAGGTTTCCGGTTACGGGGTTGACCAGTACTCGCTGAGTGCTAAGGAAAAAATAAAAGAAGCTATTCAGTGTCCTGAAGCTGCAATTACATTTCTTGCCGGCGGAACGCAGGCAAACCAGATTGTTATTGATTCCATTCTCGATACTTATGAGGGAGTTGTCAGTGCTGTCAGCGGGCACATCGCTACGCATGAAGCCGGTGCAATTGAATTGTGCGGGCATAAGGTTCTGACTATACCGGAACATCAGGGAAAAATGGATCCGCAGGAACTTGAAGCTTTCCTGAAAAATTTCTATGGGGATGGCAATCATGAACATATGGTTTTTCCGGGAATGGTTTATATTACCCATCCGACCGAATACGGTACTTTATATACAAGGGATGAACTGATGGCAATTTCAGATATTTGTCATTCATTCAACCTGCCTCTGTATCTGGATGGTGCAAGAATGGGATACGGCCTGATGGCATATGATACGGATGTGGATCTGCCTCTGATTGCAAAGTGTGTCGATGTGTTCTATATCGGCGGAACAAAAGTAGGTGCCTTAATCGGCGAAGCGGTGATCTTTACAAAAGGAAATGAACCGACGCATTTCATTACACGCGTTAAGCAGCATGGCGGTCTGTTAGCCAAGGGAAGGCTCATCGGTATTCAGTTTGATGTTCTGTTTACGGATGATCTCTATATGAAAATAGCCAAGCATGCAATCGATCTTGCAATGTATCTGAAAGAAGAACTTCGCAAGAAAGGGTATCAGCTGCTGCTTGACAGTCCCACCAACCAGCAGTTTCTCATTCTGGAGGATGCGAGAATGGAAGAACTGAAGAAAGAGGTATCCTTTAGTTTCTGGGAGAAATATGATGAGAATCATACGGTCATCCGCCTTGCGACAAGCTGGGCAACAAAGAAGGAAAATGTAGACCGTCTTCTGGCACTGTTATGAAAAAAGTACTGTTGATTTACAATCGGATTTCGGGTACGGGTTATATCCGTAAAAATCTTTCTGTTGTTGTGGAAGAATTTGTGAAGAACGATTGTGAAGTAACCGTATATCCGATTTTTCCGAAAAAGGGCATTGTTACGGAAAAAATTATTGCCGAACAAAGTGACAGATTTGACCTGATTGTCATTTGCGGAGGAGACGGAACTTTAAATTATGCGGTTAACGCATTGATGAAGCACAATATTCAAAAACCGATCGGTTATATCCCGAGCGGAACAACGAACGATTTTTCAAAAAACATAGAAAATGCAACGACGATTGAAGGATACTGTCACAGCATTATTCAGGGAACGCCTTTTCAATATGACATAGGCAGGCTGAATAACCGTTATTTTAACTACGTGGCAGCATTCGGCGCATTCACAAAACCAAGTTATACCACAAGCCAGTCAGCCAAGAATACGCTTGGCTACGGTGCATATGTTCTGAATTCCATAGGTACTTTCGGTGAAAGCCTGAATTATCACAGGCATATTCGTCTTTCCCATGAAGGTATTGAAGAGGAAGGGGACTATATTTTCGGCAGCATCACCAACAGTCTGACAATGGGAGGCATGAAACTGCAGTTTCTGCAGGATGCCAAGCTGAATGACGGATTATTTGAGGTGTTGCTGGTATCCGCACCGAAGGATCCTGCAGATTTTGCCAATATTATCGGCAATATCGCAACAGGCAATTTTGATAACCAGCTGATCCGTTCTTTTCAGACAAAGGAACTGGAAATAACCTGTGCGGAAAAAATAGAGTGGACGATTGACGGAGAAGATGGTGGCTGTTACCAGGCCAATCATTTTCAGGTAATCAATAAGGCGATTACAATTATTCGCTGATGGAGGAAAAATGATACGTATAGCGATTTGTTGTGGCGGAGGATTTTCCTCCAGTGCTCTTGCAAGCCATTTGCAGAAAGATCTTGTGGAAAAAGGACTTGCAGACAGAGCTTCATTTGTCTTTATTCCGTTTCATTATCTGAAAAACAGGCAGGATGAAGTGGATATCGGTATGCTGTGTCCGCATCTGGAGTGGAAGGCAAAGAAAACTGCTGCTGAATTCCATATTCCTCTGTATATCATTCCGCCGAAACTGTATGGCTTAATGCCTGTTGCAGATTTTATCGATGATGCGGAGGATATTCTGGAAATATGGAAATCCAAACCGGAGAATGTTGTTACCTTTCCTGAAGAACCAAAACCACTGGTGATCAAGCGTATGGTTTCTCATCGGAGATGGCTGAAAGGGGAAAAACCTATTCTTAAATAATGTTTTTCTTGTCAAGTGAAGAGTGATATACTTATAAAACGCAAGGAGGAGAGGATGAAAGAGTACACACCTGTTAAAGAAGGTAAAGTCAGAGAGATTTATGATGCGGGTAATGCGCTGATTATGGTGGCAACAGACAGAATTTCTGCTTTCGATGTTATTTTGGACAATCTGATTCCGGGAAAGGGAAAGATTTTGACACAGATGTCGAAATTCTGGTTTGACCTGAGCAAGGACATTGTGAAGAATCATATGATTTCAACAGATGTCAAAGATATGCCGGAGTACTTTCAAAACGAGAAGTTCGAGGGAAGATCCATGCTTTGTCAGAAACTGACAATGCTGCCGATTGAATGTATTGTCAGAGGATATATTACAGGTTCCGGATGGAATCAGTACAAAAAGGACAATACGGTTTGCGGTATACAGCTGCCTGAAGGGCTGAAGGAATGCGACAAGCTCCCGGAAGTGATTTACACACCGAGCACAAAAGCGGAAATCGGTGATCATGATGAAAACATTTCTTTTGAAAGATCTGTTGAAGTGCTTGAAAAGCAGTTCCCTGGCAAAGGTGAGGAATATGCTGCAAAATTAAGAGACTATTCCATTGCTTTATATGAGAAATGTGCGGAATATGCAAGAAGCAGGGGAATCATTATTGCTGATACAAAGTTTGAATTTGGCCTGGATGAAAACGGGGAAGTCATTCTCGGAGATGAAATGCTGACACCTGATTCCAGCAGATTCTGGCCATTGAACGGTTATGAGCCGGGTCATGGACAGCCTTCCTTTGATAAGCAGTATGTCAGGGACTATCTGAAAGAGCATCCCGGAAAAATACTTCCTGAAGAAGTAATCAGGAGGACAACGGAAAAATATCTGGAAGCCTACAATTTATTAAAGGGTGAATGAAAAATTGCGAAACTTCGCAATTTTTTATTTTCTGCATCATCTGAAAAAAAATCTAAATTTTGATAAAAAAACTTTTTTCTCCCTATAAGTAAAGTGTAGGGAGATTTTATATGGATAGACAGGAAATGAAAAATTTCAAAGATCTTTGCCGGAAATACAAAGACCAGAAAAGATGGATGGAGCATCTAAAAGATGAATTTGTATTATCTGACGGGATTGAAGAATCAACTGTACCGTTTTTTGCGGGCAGGAAACCGTATTTCATGGGTTACAGAATTCTGGAAAAGAATATCCGTTATGTGGATGAAGTTTTGCGAAAGATTGAAGCGGAATGCGGAAAGGAAGCAGCAATGATGGTTCGGGATGTATATGTCGAAGGTGTAAAAACGGATGAACTGGCTGAATCCTGCCGTATAAAAAAAAGAACTTTACAGAGATATTTATCCAAATGGATTGCCAAAGGGCTGGAAGGAGAGAAAGATGACCGATAAAATGGAAATCATCAGGGATGAATGCAGCAATTATTATCTTTATCAGCAGAGAATCGATGAAATAGAAAAAGAGATTGAAAAACTGCGCTATACAATGCATGGTGTTCATGCGGTTTCTTATTCCACAATGCATGGACAGGGAGATGAACGTGACAAGCGTCTGGCAGAATGGCTGGATAAACAGGAAAATCTGATCAATATGAAGCAGGAATACAAAAGAAAAGTAAAAATGATAGAAAACTGGATGAATCAGGTGGAGTCATCTGTACGTTTCTATGTATGGATGTATTGTGTGGAAGGAATGGGAATTGCCCAGATGGCAGAACAGTCCGGCATTCATGAATCCAGTGTGTTCCGCATGGTAAGAAAAGGTATCCAGAGAATCTGCATATGAAGGAAACAAAAGGTTTCCTTTTTTTATCATCTGAAAGGAGGCGGGAATCATGTAGAAATCAGATTATGCAATTGATAAGAGAAGGAGGAAATCATGAAAAATATTTATCAATCTGTGTTTAAAAAGTTCAGTATCATACTTATCACTTTATTTCACTTTTTTTCTTTTTTAACGGTTTATGCGGAAGGAAACATCAATGTTCATCGAACATGGGAAGGATGGGAACATGATCAGACCGTCATGAATTCCGGTGAAATGTCATATCTGAAATGGGCAACAACGTGCTTTTTTCAGATTGCATATGCCGATAACGGATATGATTTTCAATGGGCATACTGCCTGAATCCGGACAAACCATCTGAGACAAAAGGCTACAGCAGCCGTTCTTTCAAGGATTGGGACGGCATGTCAGATTCCCTGAAAAAACAGGTTAATGCGATTGCCTATTTCGGCTATTTGTATCCCGGTCACGAAGATGTCCGCTGGCATGCTGCCACGCAGACTGCGATCTGGAGGGCAGTCACCGGAAAATATTTCCCTTCACGTTATAATCCGGATGAGAACAGGCCGGAAAATGATCCGTTAACGTCCTATGACAATCTGAAAGGACTGGAAGATGAAATATTTAAAATGGTTGAAACATATAATGCACTGACTTTTTCCTGTGAAGTCTATCATGAAGATGGTTCCAAGGCGACATATAAAGACGGAAAATGGGAGATCAAGGCAAATGAAATAGCCAGAGTGCATGTTACATCCGGTAACCTGAACATGATGGATATTACCGGACTGCCGAAAGGTGTAACCATCTGTGATAAAAACGGAAAGGAGACAGATCTTGCAGCTTTTGATGAACGGAAAAGCGGAAATGATTTTTATCTGAAAGCGGATGCATCTGCTTCAGGAACGGTTTCTGTAAAAGCACCGGGCCTTGAAAGGGACGAAACACATCAGCAGGTAGTATTCATACAGGACGGATGCCAGGATATGATGACAAGATCATCATTAATGAATATCAAGTCCTTTTCTTTTGCCATTTCCGCAAAGGAAATGCCATTGTATTTTGAAAAAAGAGATGCATTGACAGGAAAAAGGATTGGAGATGCAAAAATCACATTTTATGATTCTTCCTGGAAAAAGATAGAAACAATCACAACATCCGCAGAAAAAGCGACAAAACTGAATGCTGCATTGTATTCTTCAAAAGAGAAATATTATGTGGTAGAGGAAGTTATTCCGGAAGGATATGATGCAAACAAACTGGATGTTGAGCAGCCGGAAACGGTCATAGGAACAACAATCGCACAGGTATCTTTTGATATACAGGCAAATTATGATGAGGGCAAAGCGGTATTGGTATACGGGGAAAATCATCCGGCATCGGATATCCGCATCATCAAAAAGGATACGGATGGAAATGCATTGCCTGGATGTCATCTGCAGATTCTTAATGAGAATCATGAAGTACTGGATGAGTTTGATACCGGTGAAGAGCCATATCTTTTTCATGTTCCTTTTCAGCCGGATCAGAAGTTTATCATTCATGAAACATCTGCTCCAGCAGGATATTATCTGGCAGAAGATGTGACAGTGCAGTTTGACCATGAATTTGTTCCCGGAAAGATATATGAAGCACAAATGGAAGACGGAAAGATAGAGGCATGGGTAGAAAAGGTTACGCGTCAGGGAAAACCGGTTAAAAATGCTTCCCTGCGATTAATTGATCAGACAGATGAAAAGGATATTTTAACCTGGACATCCGACGGCAGCCGCAAGGAAATAGGAAAATACCTGATTGCCGGTCATACATATACAATTGTTGAAGATGACATGAGTCTGCAGTTTTATCTGGCAGGGGATGATATCTTTGATGTTCCTTTGCATGATGCAGGTTCCATTGAAAGAAAAATTGTCGATGATTTCATTCAATATGAATTTGCCAAAGTGGATGAAAACGGCAATCCGGTAGCAGGAGCACTTCTGCTGATTTATGATGTGACGGATGAAAACGGACCCGGAAGAGATATTCCGGTATTAAAGTTTGAATCCCAAAACGAACCCGAACAGACCCTTCTTCTGCAAAGAGGACACACTTACTGGCTTGTGGAAACTGCACCGCCGGATCATTACC
>JAFYCG010000094.1 GCA_017539825.1 Solobacterium sp.
CCCTGATTCGTCATGAGGGCATAAGTTTTGTGAATATTCTCGGTATTCTTTTATCCTTTGCGCTGATCGCCGGCTGGCTTTATATTTATATTTCCGATTACTACGTTATGGGAAGCCAGACAGAAGTACGGAATCATGAGCTCGTTGTGAATACATTTGCGTCAATCTATCTGTATTGTGAATGCATGCTGATCGGAGCAATCGTTGCTGATACAATAGCCGCTAAATACGAACCGGAATATGACAAGGATTTTTTAATCATTTTAGGGTGCGGCTTAAATAGAGACGGAACGCCGACACCGTTATTAAAGGGCAGAATTGACAGGGCACTTGATTTTTATTATAACCAGCTGGAACAAACCGGTAAGGAATTATTGTTTATTCCTTCCGGAGGAAAAGGGGATGACGAAGTGATTTCGGAAAGCCAGTCTATGAAAAACTATCTGATGCAAAGAGGAATCAAAGAAAATCAGATCATCATGGAAGACCGGTCGAAAAACACCTTTGAGAATATGAAGTATTCCAAAGAAAAAATAGCAACTGTCAATCCCATCGGAAAAATCGCTTTTTCAACAACGAATTATCACGTATTCCGCAGCGGCCTTTACGCCCGTAGGGTGAAGATGAGGGCAGTCGGCATGGGTTCTTCCACTAAGTGGTATTTCTGGCCGAATGCAGCGGTAAGAGAGCTGATCGGTCTGTTTACGGAACATCGCTTAAAACAGGCTGTTATCTTAATCAGCATGATCGTCATTTATACCGTTCTAACATTCATTGTGTATATGTAAATAACGGTGATGATTTTTATGAGAGGCAGGTCTTTATGTTAAATCGGGAAGAGATTATAAGTACAGGTGTAATGATCATCGGTATCCTTATCATCATGTATTTACTGATAAAACTGAATCACTTTGTGTTTAAAAAGCTGAAAAAGAAAAAAGCCGGTTTGCATATGTTTTTCCTAGAACGGATTAATTATGTGGTGATTGTTATCGGAGCGATTATAGCTGTTTTTACCGTCATCGGCAGTATTAAATATGTCTGGAGAACAATGCTCGGAGGAACGGCGATCGTCAGTGCGGTCGTAGCCTTTGCTGCACAGGACGTGATTAAAGATGTATTGGCAGGATTGATGATCATCATCAACAAGCCGTTTGAGATCGGAAACAGAATTGAACTGGAAAACGGTATTGCCGGCAATGTCATGGATATTACCATGAGGCATGTCGTTATTAATACCATTGATAATGAAATGCTGGTGATCCCTAACAGTAAATTAAATACGATGACGATTAAGAATTACAGTTATCATTCCAGTTACAGGTCACATTTATTCAAGTTCGCTATTGCCTATCACAGTGATGCAAGAAAAGCCATGCAGTTAATTAAAGAGGCTGTGATTGAATCGGATTATACTGTTCCGGGCAAAAAAACAAGAAAAGGGATGGAGTATGCCCCGGTATATTTTACGAACTTTGATGACAGCAGTCTGCGTCTTATTACAACGGTCTATTTTGAACCGTCAACAGCTTCACAGACTGTTATGACAGATATCAATTTACGTGTGAAATATGCTTTTGAAATCAATAATATTGAAATTCCGTATCCGTTTGTCAATATCGTTGACCGCGATCCTGATTCATTAAAAAATACTGAAGAAATCAAGGAAATCCGTAAGATCAAAGGAAAAACGGATGAAATGGTGATTACTTCCAAAGGTGTCGGAATGGATATTGCCCTGAATAACACAGAAAAATTTGGAATGGAAAGCCTGCTTTCACGAAAAGAAAACCTGCAGTTACGTCTTTTGGCCGAGGAATTGTTCGGCATGATTCGTACAATTCTCGGTGAAGTCGATGCCATTTACTGGATCGAAAGAGAAAATAAAGATTTTAAGATGCATCTGAATGCAGATATCGTTATGACAAGAGAAATCAGAAATCAGCTTCTCAATGTTTCTTCCACCGGAAAGAATGACGCTGTAAACGGTTTTATGGGACAGATTAAAGATATGATCTCCGTCATGCTGTTGCCGATAGATGAAAATGAACAAAAATATCAGGTTGGAATCATCCGAATGGGTATGTATGATGAAAGAGGATCCGGTGGCAGATCATATGAGTGGTCCATGCAGAAATACATGTCTGAAATCGAAACAAAGAAGGATAAAAATGCAGATGCATCAGAAGCATGGGATGAACTGGAAAAATCCATCGTCGCCAGTATTGCGGATGATATCAAAATCGGTATCAAAGGCAATACGATTGAGATGTGCATCTATAAAGACTTCGGAGAAAAAAATGTTTTCGAATGATGTATTGAAAAATACATCATTTTTTATGCATGTCAGAACTATGCCGTTAGGATTTATCTATAAAAAAGTGTCATACCGTATCCGGTCAAAGTGACACTTTTTTACATAATTCAGGATATAAGAAGGAAATAAACAGAGGCACGATTGTTTCCCAGGAAGCTTCACAATGTCTTCCGTTTACCACAAGATGAGGATATGTCATACAGCCTTTCTCCGTAAACAGATGATTCATCTGCAGAAGCATATCCATTCTCATAACCAGATCTCTTTTTGCTTCGGATTCCTCAGAACCTAAATCCATATAAATCCTTGATTCTTCAAAGTCGGTTTTCTGTATCAATTCCATCAAAGGCTTAAAACAGAAATATGTCGCAGGTGATACACATCCTGCCTTCGAATAGAGATGATTGTATTTCGTGATAAAATACTGTGACATTAATCCGCCCATGGAACTGCCGGCAATACCGACATGTTTGCGGTTTTTATATATGCGGTATCTTTTCTCGCATTCCGGCTTTAATACTTCTGCAAACCATTTTGCGGTGATATCCCCGGTAGGAACAATTTCCTCACCGCCCCAGATGGTCTTTTGTGATACCATAGGGCAGTATTCATCCATTCTTGCATTGCCGATATGATTGCAATCCTGTCCTATGACAACCAGATCGATATTGTTTTTATCGAGAAAGGCTTTAATACCCCACGATTTTCCGTATGTTGCATATTCATCATAAAACAGATTATGCCCGTCAAACATATACAATACATCGTATTTCTTTTTTGTGCTGTCGTAGCTGTTGGGAAGGTATACCCATATCTTACGCGGTGATTGTGTTAACGGGGAAATATCGAGTGTAAATTCTTCAACTCTTGACATGTTTTTCTCCCATCCATTTAATTTTGCTTTCCGTACCTTTCATAATTCTTTCGATATTGCTGTGATGACGGTACGTTACAAATATCCAGAGAATCAGTAAACTGATTGAAATGGAAATATCATTTTTCAGGATAAAAGATGTAATGGCAGCAATCAGCAGGGAAAGAATAGAAGATAATGATACCATGCGGCAAAGATAAAGGATGCAGAAGAAACAGATAATCGGGAAAAAGAACTGCCAGAAATAGTTTCCTGTCAAGAAAACAGCGATACCGAGGAAGAAGCCATAGCTGGTTGCAACAGCCTTTCCACCTTTGAATCCGGCAAATAACGGGAAGCAATGTCCTATACAGCAAGACAATCCTGCATAGATTTCTGCACCGGGTGCAATGGAATGGGCAATCATCATGGACAGGAATGCTTTTAATGCATCCAGTACCGTAACGATGACAGCGACATGTTTTCCAAGAACTCTTCCGGCATTGGAAGCACCGAGATTTCCCGATCCTTCCTGGCGAATATCTTTATGGTAGAACAGCTTGCCGATAACTAATGCCCATGGCACTGATCCGAACAGATAGCTGATCAATATAGCTAATGCGATCTTCATAAAAAACCTCCGCAATTATCTTATCACACTTTCCCGTGAATTTTTCGAAAGGAACAACTTTTCACAAAACAACCACAATGTTTTGTTTTTTGGTATAATATTGTGGTTTCAGGAGAAAATAATGGCAAAAGAATATAACGATAGCAGTATTCAAATTTTAGAAGGCCTGGAAGCAGTCAGAAAAAGACCGGGCATGTATATAGGTTCTACAGATGCACATGGATTGCATCACCTGATCTGGGAAATCGTGGACAACTCCGTCGATGAAGCATTAAACGGATTCGGCAAGAAGATCACAATCACCCTGGAAGAAGATGGCAGTGTCACTGTCACTGATGAAGGAAGAGGCATGCCGTTCGGCAAGCATGCAAGCGGAAAAAATACATTGGAAGTCATTTTTACTGTTCTTCATGCCGGTGGCAAATTTACGTCTCAAGGCGGATATAAAACTGCAGGCGGTCTGCATGGTGTAGGTGCTTCCGTTGTCAATGCCCTCAGTGAATGGCTGACGGTGGAAAGCGCACATGATGGTGAACTTGTACGTCTGTCATTTAAGGACGGCGGTAAGAAGACCGGAAAGCTTGAACATCTCGGCAAGACAAACAAAACAGGTTCAACAGTACGTTTTAAACCCGATAAAAGAATCTTTCAGACAACAGAATTCAAATACTCTGTGGTTTGTGAGCGTGCCCGTGAAGAAGCATTCCTGCTCAGCGGCATAGCAATCAGTGTCATTGATAAAAGAAATAAAAAAGTGCAGACAGAGACCTATCACTATGAAGACGGTCTGACGGCATTTCTGAGCTACCTGCATGAAGACCGCACAACATTAAGCCAGCCGGTGAATTTTTCCGGTGATTATGCAGGAATTCATGTGGATTGTGCATTCCAGTATACGGATGACTATCAGGAGAATACATACAGTTTTGTCAATCTGGTAAGAACACCTGTCGGCGGTTCTCATGAGAATGGCTTTAAGACAGCTTTTACCAAGGCGATTAACGATTATGCAAGAAAATACGGTTTGCTGAAGGAAAAAGATAAAAACCTTGAAGGAAGCGATGTCAGGGAAGGACTGACAACCATTCTTTCTGTTTCCGTTCCGGAAGAACTGTTGCAGTTTGAAGGACAGACCAAGGCAAAACTCGGTACACCGCAAGCCAAGCCTGCCGTAGAAGCCGTGGTCGGAGAAAAGATTTCCTTCTGGCTGGAAGAAAACCGCGATCAGAGCGACATGCTCGTACGCAAGATGCAAAGAGCATACCAGGCAAGAGAAGCCGCCAGAAAGGCACGTGAGGAAGCAAGAAAAGGAAAGCGTGTCGGTAAAGGAGAGAAAGTACTTTCCGGCAAGCTTGCTGCTGCCCAGACAAAAGATTCCCGAATCAAGGAATTGTTCTTAGTCGAGGGTGATTCCGCCGGCGGTTCGGCAAAACAGGGAAGAGATTCCCACTATCAGGCCATTCTTCCTTTACGAGGCAAGGTGTTGAATACCGAAAAATGCTCCTTATCCGATATTGAAAAGAATGAAGAATTAAATACGCTCATTTACACATTAGGTGCAGGTGTCGGCCCGAACTTTGACTATACCGAAAGCAATTACGGTAAAGTCATTATCATGACCGATGCCGACGATGACGGATCCCATATCCAGATTCTGCTTCTGACTTTCTTCTATCGCTATATGCGTCCGTTAATTGAGCAGGGCATGGTCTATATTGCTTTGCCGCCTCTTTACAGGGTGACAAAAGGAAAACAGATGCAATACTGCTATACAGATGATGAACTGGATGAACTGCGCAAAAAGCTTGGCAAAGTTGAAATTCAAAGATACAAAGGTCTTGGTGAAATGAATGCCACGCAGTTATGGGAAACAACCATGGATCCTGCCACAAGAACATTGATCCAGGTTGGTATTGATGACGGTGTTACGGCAGAAAAAAGAGTCAGCGTCTTAATGGGTGACAAAGCCGAACTCAGAAGAAAATGGATTGAGGAAAATATTTCCTTTACACTGGAAGATAACTTTCAAATGGAGAAATAATGGCAAAAAAGAAAACAATTGAAGACAATACAAAATATGTTCCTCAGCTGTTAGAGGATATTATGGGTGCCGGTTTTGGCAGATATGCCAAATATATTATTCAGGAACGTGCACTTCCGGATGCAAGAGACGGCTTGAAACCCGTACAAAGAAGAATTCTTTATGCAATGTATCATGATGGAAACACATGGGATCATCCATACCGAAAGTCCGCAAAGACTGTAGGTCTTGTTATAGGTAATTATCATCCGCATGGGGATTCCTCCGTATATGATGCAATGGTTCGTATGTCACAAGACTGGAAGGTACGTCTTCCTTTGATCGATATGCACGGCAATAACGGTTCTATCGATGATGATCCGGCAGCTGCTATGCGTTATACCGAAGTCAGACTGGCTAAAGTAACACAGGTCATGGAAGATGATCTTGATAAAAATACGGTGGAAATGGCACCGAACTTTGATGATACCGAAAACGAGCCGACAGTACTGCCAGTTCCGTTTCCGGTCATGCTGGTAAACGGTGCAACAGGTATAGCTGCAGGCTATGCGACAAACATGCCGCCGCATAACCTTGGGGAAGTTGTTGATGCAACGATATTCCGTATACAGAATCCTGATTCTACCCTTAGTGATGTGATGGATATCATGCCCGGTCCGGATTTTCCGACAGGTGCAATCGTACAGGGAGAAAAAGGTATTCGTGATGCATTTGAAACCGGAAAAGGAAGAATTGTCATCCGGTCCAAATGTGAAATCGTCGAAACCAAGACAATGCAACAGATCATTGTCACAGAGATTCCGTATGAAGTCATTAAAGGACAGCTGGTTAAGAAGATGGATGAGATCCGTTTTTCTAGAGCGATTGACGGCATACTGGATGTCAGGGATGAATCCGACAGAAACGGCATGCGCATTGTCGTAGATATCAAAAAAGAAGCCGATGCGAATATGATCCTAAATTATTTCTATAAGAATACGGATCTGCAGATTTACTACAGTTACAATAATGTCGCTATTATCGATAAATCACCTGTACAGGTAGGATTGCTGGGATTATTGGATGCATTTATTGAATTCAGAAAAGAAGTTGTGCTCAAACGTGCGAAATTTGAACTGGACCGCATGGAAGCAAGAATTCATATCATTGAAGGCTTGATGAAAGCTGTATCGATCCTCGATGAAGTCATTCGCATCATTCGTGCATCTAAGGATAAGGCAGATGCCAAAAAGAACCTGATGAAGGCATATGGTTTTGATGAACCGCAGGCTGAGGCGATTGTCTCCTTAAGGCTTTATCGTTTGTCAAATACGGATATTGTGATCCTCAGGGATGAGTTTGCCAAATTAATCAACCAGATCGAGGAAACAAAGGCAATTCTTGAAAACAAGAATGTCCTGCATTCCGTGATCATCAAGGAGCTTAAGGCAGTCAAGAAGGAATATGATTCGCCAAGAAGAACAAAGATTGAAAAAGAAGTCAGTGAAATCGTTATTGATAAGGCGCAGATGGTTACCAATGAAAGAGTCATGGTAACGGTGACAAGAGACGGATATGTCAAACGTGTTTCTCTTCGTTCCTACAATGCCTCGGGTGATACGGAAACAGGTATTAAGAACGGTGATACGCCTGTAGGCATGCTGGAATGCGATACGGTGGATACATTGCTTCTGTTTACAAACAAAGGCAATTATGCCCAGGTACCTGTATGGCAGATCGAAGACGGCAGGTGGAAAGACATCGGCAGTCATCTGAACAAGATCGTCCGAATATCCGGTGATGACAAGATCATCAATGCTGTTCTTGTGAAAAACTTTAATACGTATGCGTGGATTGTCACAATTTCCGATAACGGACAGATTAAAAAGACACCTGTACAGATGTGGCAGTCGCAAAAGACAAACAAGGCGATGACAGCCATGAACGTGCCTTCTAACAATTCGATGTTATGTGCATATACCGCTTATGAAAACCAGCAGATTGTCATGGTCTCCAAAGACGGATTCGCATATCGTTTTGACATTGCGGATATTCCATCCACAGGATGCAAATCCAAAGGTGTAAAGGCAATCAATCTTTCCAAAGGTGATAAGCTTGCCTATGGATGTGTTGTCAATGAAAAAGATCCTGCCGTATTGTTTATCACAAAGACAGGAAGCATGAAACGTGTCAAAATGGATGAAATCCCGTTTGGCAACAGGCCTATGAAGGGCAATCTCATCTGCAAGAAGCTGAAGACAAATCCAAGTGAGCTTGCATATGTTCAGGCCGTTTCGCCATCAACAACACTTGTATTCTACGATCCTGAAAAACAGGAATTGCGTGCTACAGATGTAGCTTTAAAGAGCAGGGATACCGGTTTCTCCAGTCCTCTTGTCTTAAAAGACGGCTGGCAGATCCGTCAGAATATTGAGGAATGCAGAATTATTGATATTCCGCAGGATGCCGATTCCACTGTTCATGATGATTTTGAAAAGATCAGTCTTTTCGAGGAAGAAGAATGAAAAAATGTAAAGGATGCGGCATTCTGATGCAGACATCAGATCCCAAACTTCCCGGATATACACCGAAGGAAAACAGCGACTATTGCCAGAGATGCTTTCGTCTGACGCATTATGATGATCTGATGTATTCCATGAAAAAGGGCATCGATCCTGATTATGTCCTGGACCGGATTGTTAACAGGAAAGGCCTGATTGTCTGGGTGGTGGATCTGTTTGATTTTGAAGCAAACCTTATTGAAGGCATTAACCGCAAGCTTGACGGAAGGGATATTATCCTTGCAGGTACCAAGAAAGATCTTCTTCCGGATACATTAAAACCGCAGAAACTGGCTGATTTTATCTTTACCCGTTTAGGAGAAGAAAACATTCAGATCAAAGAGCTGGTTCTTTTATCGAAGAAAGATCAGGAGAGTCTTGATGATCTTTGGGAAGCCATTGAAGATAACCGCAAAGGCCAGGATGTCATTCTCATGGGAAGAGCCAATGCCGGTAAGAGCACGTTACTAAACAGGCTGATGGCAGAAGATGCATTGACGATTTCCAGATATCCGGGTACAACACTTGATTTTAATGAAATGGATATCAACGGCATCCACTTCATCGATACGCCCGGTATTGAAATCGATCACAGCATTCTTATGAATGTGGATGAAAAGGAATTGAAAAATATCATTCCTTCCACGGCATTAAAACCGACGGTCTTCCAGTTAAAAGGAGATCAGAGTTTTGCGATCGGCGGACTGGCCAGAATCGACTTGAAAGGTTGTGAAAAAGCTTCCTGTGTCTTCTATTGCAGTGATCGTTTGCAGATCCAGAGATCCAAGCTGGAAAATGCTGATGCACTATGGGAGAAACATTATGGTGAATTATTGCAGCCTGTAGCAACAGAAAAACAATTTGCAAGGTTCACAACTGTCAAGAAAGAAGATAAAATGGATGTAGTCATAGACGGGCTCGGATGGGCCTGTATCAGTGGCACCGTACAAAATGTCACAGTCCATGTTCCGAAAGGTGTGGGCATGACATTCAGAAAGGCGATGATATAATGTTGACAACGAAACAAAAAGCATTTTTAAGGAGCCTGGCACAGACCGAAAGAGCTATGATCCAGGTAGGCAAAGATGCGATCAGTGACAATCTGATTAACAATATCAATGAACTGATTAAGAAAAGAGAACTTCTGAAGATTTCTGTACTGAAAAACTGTCCCATGGACATTAAGGAATGTGCATTTGACCTGGCAAGACTGACAAACAGTGAGCTTGTGCAGGTCATCGGCAGACAAGTGATCATCTACAAAAAAGCAAAGGAACCGAAGATTCTCTTGCCATGATACTGACCTGTACATTTGATCCGGTCACCAGAAACGAGATAGCCTATATCCGAAAATACATGAAAGATCATCAGATCAGGGATATCTTTGTCAAAGTGGAAGGAGACGGCATATTATCCAGGGAAATCAGGGAAAAACTTTTGAAAAAGG
>JAFYCG010000013.1 GCA_017539825.1 Solobacterium sp.
GCCGCAGGCATTCCGTACAGCTTTTCCGCCTCTGTTTAATTCCCTGATCGGAATGGTAAAAGATACGTCTCTTGCTTCGAATATTACCGTTGCGGAAATGTTCTTTGCAGCCCAGAGAATTGCCGGCAGAACATACCAGTTTATGGCGATGTATCTGGAAGTTGCCGTGATCTATCTCATCTTTTCTACCGTATTAACCTGGATACAGGGATGGGGTGAAAGAAAACTGAACGCCTATGGCGGTAACAAGGGGTGAGTATATGGCACTTTTGGAAATCAGAGATATACATAAGTCATTTGATCACCTGGATGTATTGACCGGGGTTGACTTGACAGTTAATAAAGGCGATGTGGTTGCGATACTAGGTCCCAGCGGTTCAGGAAAAACAACGTTATTGCGTTGTATCAATTACCTGGAAACAGCAGATAAAGGAACCATGACATTTGACGGTCATACATATGATCTTGCACATACCAGCCATAAGGATATTGCAAAGATCCGTATGAATACCGGATTTGTATTTCAAAACTATAACTTATTCAAAAACAAAACAGCGTTACAGAACGTAACAATCGGTTTGACTTCAGCAAGAAAAATGCCGAAAGAAAAAGCGAATGAGATCGGTATGGCGATGCTGGAAAGGGTCGGCATGGCAGATCGTGCCGATCACTATCCAAGCCAGCTTTCCGGCGGTCAGCAACAAAGAGTTGCAATTGCCAGAGCATTGGCTACAGATCCGCAGATCATCTATTTCGATGAACCGACATCGGCATTGGATCCCGAACTCATCGGTGAGGTATTATCCGTCATGAGAAAGCTTGCGCTTGAAGGCATGACCATGATCGTGGTTACCCATGAGATGGCATTTGCGAAAGATGTCTCTTCCCATGTTGTATTCATGGAAGGCGGAAATATTGTTGAAGAAGGACCATCCAAAGAGTTCTTTGAGAATCCTAAGGAAGAAAGAACAAGAGAATTCCTGAGGATGGAAGATAACAGAGCTGGCATATAGGGAGGTAAATATGAAAAAGCTTACAAAAAGTGCACTTGCCGCATTACTTGCAATGGGTATCGCAGGATGCTCCACATCTTCAAATTCAGCAGCAAATAATGCTACTGAAGGTAAAGGCGACCATCTGGCTCGTATCAAAGAAGCAGGAACAATAATCGTTGGTTTGGAAGGCGATTGGCAGCCATTCTCATTCCATGATGACAGCGATGCACTTATCGGTTTTGACGTAGAGGTTGCACAGAACATTGCGGAAAGAATCGGTGTTGAAATCAGCATTATCGAATCCCCGTGGGATACACTGTTTACAGGTATGGAATCCGGTCAGTTTGACATGGTTGTTAACGGTGTAGACGTTACGGAAGATAGATCCAAGAGCTATGATTTCTCTGATCCATATGCATATGATCATACCGTTCTCGTTGTCAAAGCAGACGAAGCAGAAATCAAGACATTTGAAGATCTGGATGGAAAGACAACAGCCAATTCCATCGGTTCCACATATATGGAAATCGGTGAGTCCTATGGTGCAAAGGTTCAGGGTGTAGATACACTTTCCGAAACAATGTCTATGGTCATCAATGAGCAGGTTGACGCAACAATCAACGCTGAGACATCTGTTCAGGATTATCTGAATACAACAGGTGAGACAAGAGTTGTTGTCGTTGACAAGCTGGAAGAATCAACTGCTTATGCAATTCCTCTGGTAAAGGGTGAAGACAACGCCACACTTCTTGAAGCTGTCAACAAAGCACTTGCAGATATGCGTAGTGACGGCACGCTTGCAGAGATCTCTGTCAAGTACTTCGGAAACGACCTGACAAATAACTGAGATAAACCGGTAAAAACCGGTTTTCTTTTTTCAGAAATTAGGATACTATATCAACATGATTAAGAGATGTTTATTAAGCATGGTGATGCTTTGTACATTGTTTTCCGTTCAACCCGTAAAAGCGGAAAACAATCAATCACTGAATACATATTACGAAAATGCTGCAAAGGATTTCAGCATCTTTGCCAATCGATTGTATTTTCAAGGGTATCTGCAGATACATGATGCTGAGGAAGAAGTTTACAATCACTATGCACGTGTGGAGGATGACTGGTATTACCATGATGAAGAGGGCAGAATTGCAAGGTTCTGGCAGAATGTGAATGATCAAAAGATCCTGTTTACTTCTTCCGGAATAAGGGATACGGATGATACAGTTGCTGATATTCTTTCCTCGATGTCCCTGGAAGAAAAAGTCGGACAGCTTTTCAACATCCGTCCGGAAAATCTTGCCTATGATTATCAATATGTCAGTGATGATACAAGAAGGGTGTATGAAGAAATTCCGGTTGGCGGATTCACTTTGTTTGCACAGAATATCAGTTCGCCGGAACAGACCATTCAGATGACGCAGGATCTGCATGCGTTAAATGATATACCGCCTCTGCTTTCGATTGATGAAGAGGGCGGCATAGTCGCCAGAATCGGACAGAATTACAATTTCCCTGTCACACGATATAACAATATGGGGTATCTTTCAGCAGATGATGCTTTTGATGCCGGTTATACAATAGGTTCTTATCTGAAGGAATATGGATTTGACCTTGACTTTGCACCGGTTGCGGATGTCAATACAAATCCTTACAATCCGATCATCGGAACAAGAGCTTTCTCAAGTGATCCTGTGATTGCAGCAGGGATGGTTTCCGATTGTATTCAGGGATTTCATGAAGCGGGAATACTGACCTGTTCCAAGCATTTTCCGGGTCACGGGGATACGCAGACAGACTCACACCTTGGGTATGCTGCAACATATAAGACATGGGATGAGCTGATCGATTGCGAAATGCTTCCGTTTACCGCTGCCATAGAAGAAGGAACAGATTTCATTATGGTGGCACATATCTGTGCACCGAATGTCACCGGTGATTCCATTCCTTCATCCTTGAATCCTGTCATCATGGATAAGTTGAGAAATGAATTGGGTTTTAACGGAATCATCATTACAGATGCCCTGGGCATGGGTGCTATCAGCAATTATTACAGCAGTGCAGAAGCGTCCATTCAGGCACTTGAAGCAGGTGCGGATGTTCTGCTGATGCCGGCAAATATTTACAATGCCTATCATGGCGTGATTGAGGCGGTTGAAACAGGAAGGCTTTCCGAAGAAAGAATCGATGCATCTGTTTACCGTATTCTGAAAGTCAAGTTGAATTGATATTATCTACTTAGAATCGTTTAAGGTATTCATAAAAGACACAGGTTTCCCGCACGGTGTATGGCGGTGCCTGTGTCTTTTTTTACTGATCGTAAATCTATAGAATGATAAACCTCTGATTAACAATTCCAATCGATCTTAACAGGATCCGGTTCATCTGTAACCGAATATTTCAGAAGTGAAAGATACGCATTTTCCATCTCTTTTTCGGCATATTTCTGATAATTGAGATCCGTGTTTTTTAAACCAAGGGCATCATATGCTTTGGCTGCACATCCGTAAAATAAAAATCCTAAGGCATTTGTCGGTGTGCTGATCACTGCACAGGCAGTTGTGATTGCCCGTATGGATGCAACCGCAACAGGATCCTTTTCCAGCGATATTTCCTTACGAACCTGACTTAATAAAGCCTTGTAAACCTTGAGCGGAATCTCTTTCTGCAGACAGGCATCCAGACTGAGAAATAATCCTTCGGCTAGATTTTCCTTCTGATATTTCTGATAGACAGGGAA
>JAFYCG010000095.1 GCA_017539825.1 Solobacterium sp.
ACCATCAGGATCGGCAACCCGGCCTTACGGAAGAACATATCCTTGATATATTTTTCATCTGGCTGGATATATCCTGCTTCTGTCATTTCTCCGCAGCCTTCCCAGAACTTGTTCCAGTCAATAAAGAAATCACGGAATTTCGATGCATCTCCGTGTTTCAGGATATCCTGAAACTGAGGAGATAATACGGAAATATGATTCAGGACAAAATCCATCAAAAGATTGATATTCAGCTTTTTTAATTCCTCAATATCTTCCTTGGATGCCAGAGCTTCATTCAGATCATAGTTAATCACAGAAAAGCCACGGTCAAGATCGGAATTAAATACACTCGGCAGAATATAGAAGGATTCAAAAGCCCCTTCCATCTCTTTTCTTTTCAGGACTTCTACGATTTTCGACAGCTGTCCCCCCATGCTGTCACAGTATGCATTCAGCAATGCCCCTGTTTTTCTCTTATCCATATTACGGTCTTAAAACCTTTCCTTCTTTAGAAAGAATCACATCTGCTTGTTCCATTCTGCGATCCAGTTTTTCCTGTTCAATCTCCAGAACCATGGTAACAAAAGCAGAATCTGCTTTACCGTCTCTTGCACGGAATAAACGATATGCTTTGGTTTCTTCCGGTGTGGAACGCAGACATACAGAGATATCTACACCTTTAACCTGCTCTGCACCGCTGTGTGTCCACTCAAGAAGCAGAATATCGGTATTGCTGAAATCAACTTCATCATACCATCTTTGGTCCTCGGATCTTCCCATGCGCTTCATCCAGATCTTCTCATCTCCTCTTTTAAAAGCAGCAAGAATATCATTCACCTGGTCAAAATCCTGTTCTTTTTCTTCACCGAGATAGCCTTTTAAACCTTCTCTGCCATAGTTCTGATAAACTTCCAGCCATGGATACTCTTTTATTTCTCGCGGATCAGAATCTGTTTCCTTAATCCATAAAACATCAAGCTTCTTTTGTACGTCAGTGCTGTACAGATTTTCCTTTACAAGTCCTTTCAGACCTTCCGAGCGGAAAATAGATACACGTTCTGCATCATTGTATTCCGGAATGCGTCTCGGATAATTATCACCTGACATTGCATATGCATGAATTCCGGCTTCATTAAAGTAATATGTCAGCAGAGAAGTTGTGACGCTTTTTCCTGATCCGGAACCACCGAAAATGGAAATAACATATTTTTCATCTTCCTTTTCACTCATCAGCTTAACCAGCAGTTTGAACAAGGTCTGCGCATGCGGAATCAGCGCATCTGAAATAATGACCTTGTCTCCCGGCATGTCGCCATGCGGCATATTCTCTACAGGTGCGGGAAAACGCAATGAATCCTGCTTTTCCAGGATCATCTCCAATCTTTCTTTTAACATTGTTGCCTCCAAATATTGTTGTCTTCATTTTACCATACTTCCGCAAGACAAAAAATTTCCGTTGATGAAGAAATGAAGAAATACGGCATTTAAATGACAAATGTCAGATAAATGCCGTATCACTTATGAATAATATTTTTCCTTGTCCAGAAGATTTTCCTGGTTGGCAACAATCAATGTGCCTGCCATGTCGCATATGGCATTATTCACCGTACGGACAAGACCGGCT
>JAFYCG010000096.1 GCA_017539825.1 Solobacterium sp.
AATCCTGTATGGCTTTCTCAGCCAGTCTGTTTGCCTCTGCAATTTTTTTGGCATAGGGAAGATAACTTCTGCCGAAAGGGGATAAAGCCATCTTTCTTGTCGAACGCACAAAAAGAGGCTCGCCCAGCTCTTTTTCAAGAAACTGGATATGGCGCGAGAGGGAGGATTGAGAGATGTGTAAATTCTTTGCGGATTCACTGTAACTCTTTGTATCGGCTAAATCGACGAACTCAATAATATAATGAATTTCCATACTTCTATTATTTATGCAAAATATGCATAAATCAAGCAAAACATTGCATGAACCAAATAAATTGACAAGTGAAATCTTTCACTTTCATGGTATCCTAATATTAGGAAAAGAGTGAGGAGAATAATAATATGATTCCTGAAAAGTATAAGAACTATATGTTCAATGAGAATGACTTTTTGCCTCAGGATTATCATGTCGAAGATCCGGAGAAAAGGAAACTTCTGAAGATTGCGGCAGCAATGATTTCAGATGACATTAATGTTTTGGGAAATCCGAAAAAGATCTCGGAAAATGATCCGGATTACTGGCTTTTAGACAGATTACTGACAAAAGAAGAAGTCAGGATGCTTGTTTCTTTCAAGAAGAAAAGAGTTGTCAAATTATCTATCGAAGAAATCGCAAAGCGGAATGAGATGGATCTGGTTGATGCACAGAATATGGTAGATCATATCTGCAGTCTGGGCTTAATTGAATTCGATCGTGAAAATGAAGATCATCACCGCCAGTACTTTGTACCGAAGTGGGTTGTAGGATCCGGTGAATATATGATGATGACAGGTAATCTTGTCAAAGAACATCCGGAAGTCGCTACATTCTTTAACTATGCATCCAGTGTTCCGGTAGGAAAGGTTGCACACATGGTTCCTCCGGGAGGCGGAGGACTGGGAATGCATGTTATTCCTGTTGAAAAAGCCATTGAAGCAAACAATCAGGCTGTATCATTGGAAAAACTGTCCTACTGGTTAAAGAAATATGACAAGTACTGTCTGGATATCTGCTCCTGCAGAAGACAGCAGACAGTCCGTGGTGAAGGCACAGGTGATATTGAGGATTACTGGTGCATCGGTCTTGGTGACATGGCGGAGTATCTTGTGGAAACACATAAAGATGCATACTATTGCACGTATGAAGAAGTCATGGAAGTTCTGCGCAAAGGTGAGGAAAGAGGCTATGTTCATCAGATTACCAACCTGGATGGTGAAGACAAGATCGTCGGTATCTGTAACTGTCCGCATGGCGTATGTAATGCTTTAAGAACATCCCAGCTGTTCAATACACCGAACATGTCTGCTTCCTCTTATCGTGCCCATGTTGACCGCAATAAGTGTGTTGCCTGCGGCAAGTGTGTGGAAGTATGTCCTGTCGGTGCAGCAAAACTCGGTCAGAAACTGTGCCGTGCAAGCGGTGAAGAAGTAACCTATCCGAAGATGGAACTGCCGGATCTTGTTAAATGGGGACCGGAGAAGTGGAATAAGAATTATCGTGATACCGCAAAGATCAACTGCTATGATACAGGTACTGCTCCATGTAAGACAGCATGCCCTGCTCATTTAGCTGTACAGGGTTATATCCGCATGGCTGCTGAAGGCAGATATATGGATGCCCTGAAGCTCATCAAACATGATAACCCGTTACCGGCAGTATGCGGTGCTGTATGTAACAGAAGATGTGAAGACAGATGTACAAGAGGCACAATCGACCAGCCTGTGGCAATTGATGAAATCAAGAAGTTTATTGCTGCACAGGAACTGAACGAAGAAAATCGTTATATCCCAGAATGTCATAATGACTTTGGCAATATGTGGTCTGATGATTACAAGGTAGCAATCATCGGTGCAGGTCCTGCAGGACTTTCTGCAGCCTATTATCTGCGTCAGAACGGCTATCCTGTAACCGTATTTGAAAAAGAAGAAGATCTCGGCGGTATGTTGAGATACGGCATTCCTTCCTATCGTCTGGAAAGAAATGTCATCGATGCGGAAATCGATGTCATCAAGGCTATGGGTGTTGAATTCAAAACCGGTGTGGAAGTCGGTAAAGATGTCACAATCCAGGAATTGAGAGATCAGGGTTATAAAGCATTCTATATTGCAATCGGTATGCAGGCAGGCAGAAAAGCAGGCATTCCGAATGAAGAATATGCGGAAAGCGGTGTAGACTTCCTGCGTAAGGCAAACAAGGATCATGGAAAGATTCTCTCCGGCAAGACGATCGTTATCGGTGGCGGTAATGTCGCAATCGATGTGGCAAGAACAGCATTAAGAGCAGGATCTGATTCTGTTGAGATGTACTGTCTGGAAGGACCGGATGAAATGCCTGCAGCAAAAGATGAGATTGCTGAAGCAAAAGAAGAGGGTGTTATCATCAAGAACTGCTGGAGTCCGAAGGAAGTTGTCGTAGAAGGCGGCAAGGTTACAGGTCTTGTCTTGAAACAGTGTGTACAGGTATTTGACAAGCAGGGTAAATTTGCACCGATGTATGACGAATCCGAACTGAAGACTGTGGAATGCGACAATGTACTGTTGTCCATCGGACAGGCTGCTGCATGGGGCGATCTGCTGAAGGATACAAAGGTTGAGTTGCGTGGTAACGGAACTGCTATTGCCGATCAGGTTACATTGCAGACAGCTGAACCGGATATCTTCGTCGGTGGTGATATTTATCATGGTGCAAGATTTGCGATTGATGCAATTGCCAACGGTAAAGATGCAATGGTATCCATCCACCGTTATGTTCATCCTGGACAGTCTCTGACAATCGGCAGAGACCTGAGACAGTTCATTGAACTTGATCGTGAAGATATCAGAATTGACAGCTATGACACTGCCAAGAGACAGGCTCCGGGCATGAAACCGGGTGAAGCTGCAAAGACATATGAAGATCTGCGTCTGCCGTTAACCGAAGAACAGGTTAAAGCAGAAGCCAACAGATGTCTGAAGTGCGGTGCTACAACCGTTGACGTGAACCGTTGTATCGGTTGCGGTCTCTGTACAACAAGATGTGAATTTGATGCGATTCGTCTGGAAAGAGACATGCCGCAGAATACACGCATGCTGACAGCGGAAGAAAGCAAGCTCAAGGCAATCATTCCGTACGCTCTGAAGAGAGAATTGAAGATCAAGTTAAAGAAGTAAAAAAGAATGGCTGAAAATTGCAGGTGCTAACCCTGCAGTAAACGCAAAAGAATCGAAAAAGGCGGATCGTGAATCCGCCTTTTTGTGTGCCGGACAGTATACAACACTTTGAAAAAGTGCTTGTGAAATGTAAAATAGATATATGAATATAAAGGTAATGTTGATTCTTATTATTGTCCTGGAAATCTGGGGCATCACGGCAGTAGAACGGAAAAAGCTTTTGAAATCCATGATCTACTATACACAGTTATCGAATGTAGCGGCAATGTTTTCCGCTTTGTTTTTACTGGTGTTCGGAAGTGCTGAATGGGTTACGGGTTTACGGTATCTGTCTGTATGCATGTTAACGATGACAGGACTTGTCACGCTCTTTATTCTGCGGCCGATGCTGAAAAATAACCATCTGCTGTTCTGGTCAAGATCAGGCTTCTTTCTGCATATAGTCTGTCCGATCCTGAATTTGATTTCCTATTTCTTTATGGAAGCACATGCGAAGGGAATCATGCTGGGATTGCCTGCAGCAGCAACATTGCTGTATGGTGTGATCATGTTATACATGAACTATATCGGCAAGGTAGACGGTCCGTATCCTTTCCTGAGAATACGTGAACAGTCTGCAAAAGCCACGGTAATCTGGATTCTTTTACTTTTGATATTGATCAGTGTGATTTCGGCGATGATCTATTTCTTGTCTGCTATGATAAAGTGAGCATAAACCATATGATCCTTATAGCCGTTATTTTCCTCCATGACATGAACACCCAGGCGGTATTCTCCGCTTCCTAAAGATCCGTACATATATTTCCATTCGTAGGAATGTTCGGATATTTCCATCAGAGGAATACCATATGCAATGGCTATGATGGCGATATCTTCATTACGGGGAACAGGCTCAAAGTCCTCCCCGTTTTTCTTTTCCAGTGTGAAATCTTCTCCGTATGTTAATTCATTGGTTTTTGTATCATCGTATTGATTGAAATGAATGATTGCTCCTTCGGAAGTAATGTTTGTCACAGATACTTCCAGTCCGATCGAGATATCATCGGAATCCGGTTGATAGAAACCGATTGCTCCTGATTTTTTCTCTTCCTGAAAGGCAAAGGTATTCAATATAGGCATAACCTCTTCGAATTCTTCATCTGTCCAGGCTTCTGTGGAACAATTCAGGACAACGATGTTTTGATCCGTGAAGGAAATAAAATCCCATCTTTTATGATTGTCATAGGTACCGATATATGCATGTTGACCGGCTATGGTTGTTTCGTTCTGGGTTAAACCGGTGCCGCATACACCGAACATCTGCACATAGCCGATTTCTATGAATCCGTCTTTTTGGGCAGGATAAAACTGTATGCCATAGTCCGCATTTCTCAGGTTTGTATCATCAACCGGGCATAAGCGATATTTCCAGTCTGAGGGGACGGATAAAGATATGGATCCGTAGGGACCTTCCTGTTTAATGAGGGTTCCTTTTTCTTCTTCCGTTTCTTCAATTATAACAGGGGATTCTTCCGGCAGGGTTTCTTCAACAGGTTCTGTTTCTTTTGCACATCCGGAAAGAAACAGTGCTGTGATAAGTATATATCTGAATATTTTCATGATGATTTACCTCGGTCAATCATAATGACGCTTTTATCGTGAGACAGGTTTCATGGAATTGTCAATCAAGAATCACTATGATACTATTTGAGAAAAGGAGATGTAGTATGTTGCGTTTTGAAAGAGAAGTTTATGACAAAGAACTCATTGCAGCGATGTTAGATGAAATGATGATTGCGAATGTCGGCATCAATGATGATGACGGATACCCATATGTTGTACCGCTGAGTTTCGGATATGAAATGACGGATGAAAAACTGATCATTTATACCCATTTCACAAAAGCAGGAAAAAAAGTAGATTTGTTTAAAAAAGATCCGAGAGTATGTGTTTCTTTCAGCATATTCAATGATTTTCCGGATCGCAAATACAAGGGACATTACCATGATTACCGCAGTGTCATCGCAAAAGGTGAAATGAAGATGCTGGAATATAACGAAGATCCGGAAACATGGGAGAAGGGATATAATTTACTGTATACATGCAATCACAGGGATATCAAACCGTTGTCTGAAAGAAAAACTGTTCCTAACATGTATATCGGGGTTATCACCTGTAATCTGAAGAATGTTACCGCAAAGAGCGAGTTTCCGATCCGTACAAAAGAAGATGTTCCTTTCATCAATGTTTATGAGAAGGAGATCGATGAAACACCTTTTGATATTTCCGATATCATTCGGGATCGCAAGGAAAGAAGAAATCAATGAATTCTGCCTATAAGATCATTGTGAAAGAAACAAGATCATTTCAGGGAGAATGTATTGACGACAAGGACTTTTATCGTATCTTTGCGGATATTGCTCATCAATATGATAATAATACCGTGATGGGTGAATTCTATGAAGAAAACTATGTATATGCTGTATGTCATATTCCTGAAAAGAAGAATTTTCTTTCCTGTGTCTACTACAATGATTTTGATGATTATGAAGATGAAATTGAGATCGGAAGTGAATCATGGATGAGAATGCTGAGGTAAATCTATGGCAAATGTATTGACATATTTAGACTGGAGAGGGGATCTAACTTTTGAGATGGACCCTCCCAATATGATAGATATGCTGGTGTTTTCTGTTCTTTCCTATACCAATATGGATGGACTTGCGGAAGATCAGCCAATCACAATTCCAACATTATTAGAAAAATATGATGAAGCAGGATACGATCAGTCAAAGGTGGAATATGATCCGAGACCTTTACTGGAAAAAGCTTCTCAATCAAGACGTTTTCAGGATATTCTTGTCTGCAACTATATCAATCACATAGATCATGAACAAAATACACAGTTCTCGGCAGTAACATTTCAAATAGATGAAAAAACAAGCTGTGTCGCATTTCGCGGAACGGATCCGACTCTGACAGGTTGGCATGAAGACATGTATTTTTCCTGTATGGAAAAAACACCTGCCCAGACAGAAGCGGAAGAATATCTGAATGAATGCTGTGCAAAGCGTATTTATGTGACAGGGCACTCCAAAGGCGGTAATCTTGCAATATATGCGGGAACATTCTGTAATCTGCAGAACCGGATTAAAGAAATTGTCTCTTTTGATGGACCTGGCTTTCAGCCGGAAGTATTGTGTACAGAAGCTTACAGGGATATTCTCTGGAAAGTCAGAAGAATTGCTCCTGCAGATTCTCTGATCGGTCAGCTGATGCATAACGATGCAAGGCAGATGTTTGTTCAAAGTGATGAAAAATATCTTCTTCAGCATGATCCGTACAGCTGGCAGTTAATCGGAAAACAATTTGAAGAAGCAGAACAGTCTTCTTTCTCATTGCTTGTTAAGGAGGTTATCGATACATGGCTGGATGATATATCCATGAATGAAAGAAAGCGGTTTGTCGATACGGTCTTTCAGGTTATTGAAGCTTCGGGGTATAAGAATATCAAAGAGATCAATGAACACCGGTTTGAAACGTTTCTTGCAATTATCAAAGCACTGGTCAAAACAGACCGCAAACAAATCAAACAGGTATCGGATATCATCGGCAGGTTTGCTGCGAATTCCTCCGACGTATTATGGAACGAAATTCGAAAAAATCTTTCACAGGTTATCTGAGTGTGCTATAATCTTCATCGTGAACAGGGGTGCCGTTGTGCTGAGAAAGACCCTTATCACCTGATCTGGATCATGCCAGCGTAGGGAGTTCCGACAAAATTCCTTACGCCTTCGATTGGAGGTGTATTTTTTATGAAGAAAGACCAGACACAAAAGCTTGTCTACATGGCTTTATATGTAGTCCTTTACATTGTCCTGAAATGGGTGGGAAATCTGATCCCGTTTCTGCAGATGCCCAATGGCGGTTCCATTGAGCTTGAACTGATTGCGGTGTTTATCGCTTCCTATCATCTGGGATGGCAAAGAGGTGCAGGTGTAGCGCTGTTATCCTGGCTGATGACATGGATTCTCGGTTTTCCGATGTGGATCTATTATCCGATGCAGACGGTTCTCGATTATGTCGGACCATTGGTTGCTTGCGGTTTGGCATCACTTCTCTGGCCGTTTAAAAACACGGGAAAGGCCGGTGCTGTTGCGATGGGCATTCTGTTAGCAGCCGGTGCATTCTTCGGCATCGTCAATTCTTATGGCCGCATCATGCCTGCATTTATTGCAGGGGGAGTACTTGCAATAGGAACGTTCATCTTCGTTTACTGGTATTTAAGTGAAAAGAAGCGCTTTGGTATTGTCATTGCAATGTTCTTAAAATATTTCCTGCAGGTTCTTTCCGGTGTTTACTACTGGATGCCGGAGGGAGAGTATCCGGGCAGCCCTGCTTCCTGGGCATTTTCCTTAAGCTATAACCTGTGGTATAACCTTGTGACATTGATTGCATGTATCTTTGTCGTTCCGGTCCTGATTGAAAGATTAAAAAAGGCAAGTGTTAAATTTGTGGCTTAGGCATTCCGAAAGGAATGTCTTTTTTGTATAATAATAAAAAAACGAGGTGACATAATATGAAATTAGGAATTGTGGGGAACGGCGGTATTGTCGTGTCTGCTTTGGAATCCATAAAAGAAACAGATATTGAAGCAACAACTTTATGGTGCAGAAATAAGGATAAGGGAATGCCTTTATGTGAAAAGTATGCAGTTAAGACAATTTATACCGATTATGATGCATTTCTAAAAGATGAGTCCTATGATGTGGTGTATATCGGATTGATCAACAGCCTGCATTATGAATATACAAAAAAAGCTTTGGAAGCAGGAAGGAATGTCATCTGTGAGAAACCGTTCACTTCTACCTATAAAGAAGCAGAGGAACTGGTTGCTCTGGCGAAAGAAAAAGGTGTATATCTTTTTGAAGCGATCATGTCCAGATATTCCGAAAACTATGCCAATATCAGAAAGAATCTTGACAAGGTTGGAGAACTCCGTCTTGTACAATGCAATTATTCCCAGTATTCCCGCCGGTATAATTCCTATAAACAGGGGACGGTTCTGCCTGCTTTTGATCCGAATCTCTCAGGAGGAGCATTGTATGACATCAATGTCTACAATATCCATTTTACCGAGGGACTGTTCGGAAAACCGGAAGAAGTCCATTATTATGCAAACAAAGGATTTAACGGTATAGATACCAGCGGAATTCTGGTGATGAAGTATCCCGGGTTCCTGGTGACATGTAGCGGTGCAAAAGATTCCGCCTCCGTTAACGGCATGATGATTCAGGGAGATGGCGGCTATATTCATGTGAACAGCAGGCCGGGAATGATTCGCAATATCACACTTTATGCCGATGATGCTGAACCGAAAAAACTCGATATAGCAGATGATCCGAATCCCATGCAGACGGAATTTGTGACAATCGCAAAGCTTATTTCCGAGGGAAATAAAGAACAGATGTATAAATGGCTGGATGATACACTTACGGTGATGGAGATTTTGCAGAAGGCAAGGAATGATGCCGGTATTTGTTTTTTGAAAGATAATTCATAAGAAAATATTTGATAGAAAACGCTTACATGCTATAATAATCATAGAAAAAGGAGATAATTAAAGATGTTAGTTAACATTAGTGCACCAATGAAGCGCGAAGAAATCAAAGCTATCCTCGCAGCTAGCGAAAATCCAAAATTTGAATTCGTTAAAATGAAGACTCCAATGGAAATGCAGTTTGAAGTTACTTATGCAGAAGGAACAGAAGGCGATCCAACTGCTTATGCTAAGAAACTCATTAAAGCTCAGCCTTGGGGAGCAGTTTTGATGGTACGTGCTCTGATCGAAGGTCAGGCATTTACAGGCGGCAAAGTCTAAGAACTACGTCGAAAAGCATTCATTTCGGATGCTTTTTTATTTCGAAAAATTGAAAGGAGAAGATAATTATGTCATTCCCAAAAGGATTCCTCTGGGGAGGAGCAACAGCAGCTAACCAGTTTGAAGGCGGTTGGAACGAAGGCGGAAAGGGACCGGGTGTTCCTGATCATATCAGAGGCGGCACTGTATCCGCACCGCGTCTATGGGATAAAGAGATTGACCCAAACGTATACTATCCGTCACATCAGGCAGTAGACTTCTATCATTTCTACGAAGAAGACATCAGATTATACGGAGAAATGGGCTTCAAGTGCTTCCGTCTTTCCGTAAACTGGTCAAGAATTTATCCGAATGGCGATGAACTTGAACCGAATCAGGAAGGTCTGGCATTCTACCACAAGGTATTTGCAGAATGTAAAAAGTATAATATTGAACCGTTAGTCACCATTTCTCATTATGAATTGCCATGGGGGCTCAGTGTTCAATATAACGGATGGACCGGAAGGGAAGTCATCGATTGCTTCGTACGTTATGCAACAACATTGTTTAATGAATATAAAGATGAAGTCAAATACTGGCTGACATTCAACGAAATCAATATCGGTGCACAGGCTTTCGGCAGAATCATGTCTTTGGGCATGCAGGGAGAAGACGGCAAACCGATGTTTAAGCTTGATCCGGAAACACCGGAAGAAGCTTCCGACAGATTTACCGCTTTGCATAATCAGTTTGTTGCATCAGCCAAGGCTGTTGTGATCGGACATGAAATCAATCCGGAATTCAAGATCGGTCTGATGATTGCCGGATCCATGGCTTATCCATATACACCGAATCCGAAAGATGTTAAGTGCACACAGGATAAGATGAATATGTCCAACTGGTTCTGTGGCGATGTGCAGGTCAGAGGACATTATCCATACTATGCAAAACGGTATTTCAAGGACAACAATATCACCGTTCGTATGGAACCGGAAGATGAAGAGATCCTTGCAAAAGGAACAGTCGATTTCTATTCCTTCTCTTATTACATGAGCTCTTGTGCAACGGTAGATCCGGAAGCATTAAAAGGCTCCGGAAACATGTTCACAGGTGTAGTTAACCCGTATTTAAAAGCTTCTGACTGGGGCTGGCAGATTGATCCGGAAGGATTGCGAATCTATATGAATGAAGTCTACGGAAGATATGAGATTCCGCTGTTTGTCGTAGAAAACGGCTTAGGCGCAAATGATGTCAGGGCAGAAGACGGTAAGTTCCATGATGATTATCGTATCAATTATCTGAGAGACCATATCAAAGCAATGGAACAGGCTGTTGAAGACGGTGTTGAACTGATGGGCTATACAATGTGGGGATGTACAGACCTCGTATCCGCTTCCACAGGCGAAATGAAGAAGAGATACGGTTTTGTTTATGTAGACAGAGACAATGACGGCAACGGCGACTTCCATCGTGAAAGAAAAGATTCCTTCTTCTGGTACAAGAAGGTTATTGAAACAAACGGCGAAGATTTAGATTAAAAAAGGAGATTATTAATGGCACATTTTTCAAAAGATTTTTTGTGGGGCGGCGCAGTAGCTGCCAACCAGTGGGAAGGCGGATGGAACCTCGATGGCAGAGGTCCGGCAATGACTGATGTTACAACAGGCGGAACTGTCAATACACCGCGATTAATTACTTACATTGACAAAGACGGCAATCATGGTACTTTGACAAGAGGACAGAAACTTCCTGAAGGTGCTAAATATGCAGTTCTTCCGGAATATCATTATCCGAACCACGACGCAGTAGACGGGTATCATCACTATAAAGAAGATATCGCTCTGTTTGGGGAAATGGGATTCAAACAGTTCAGAATGTCCATCTCATGGTCAAGACTGTTCCCGACAGGATTGGAAGAAGAACCGGTACAGGCGGGTGTTGAATTCTATCGCGACATGTTTAAAGAAATGCGGAAAAACAACATTGAACCATTGGTCACAATCTGGCATTTCGATACACCGTTGTATCTTGAAGAGCATTGCGGCGGATGGCTCAACAGAGAGACAATCGATCATTTTGTCAGATTCGCAAAGACATGTTTCACAGAATATAAAGGCCTGGTTCATAACTGGTTAACATTCAACGAAATCAATAATACAATCATGTTCCTGAGTCTGCGTGAAAATTCGGATGAAGCATATCAGAATGCATACCAGCATTTGCACTATCAGTTTGTTGCAAGTGCTAAAGCAGTACAGGTCGGACATGCAATCGATCCGACAAACCAGATCGGCTGTATGATCTGCGGTATTGCAAGGTATCCTGCAACCTGTGATCCGAAAGATATCTTAGCGAACCGACATGGCTGGGAACAGAATATCTTCTATTGCGGTGACGTACAGTGCAAAGGCGAATACGGAACATATGCAAAGCGTCTGTGGAATGAGCATGGTGTTAAACTGGATATCACGGAAGAAGACCTGGAAGAGCTGAAGAAGGGTACGGTTGATATGTACACATTCTCCTACTACATGTCCAACCTGATTACAACACATAAGGTAAGTGATATGGTTGGCGGCAACTTCTCTCTGGGTGCCCGTAATGAATATCTGCAATACAGTGACTGGGGCTGGGCTACAGACCCGATCGGATTACAGTACTATCTGGAAATGATTTATGACAGATATCATAAGCCGATTATGGTTGTAGAAAACGGTCTTGGTGCATACGATACAGTTGAAGAAGACGGTTCAATCCATGACCCGTTCCGTATCGATTACTATCGTGTACATATTGAAGCTATGGATAAAGCACTTGAAAACGGTGTAGATCTCATCGGCTACACAACATGGGGATGCATTGACGTAGTCTCTGCCGGAACAGGTGAAATGAGAAAGCGTTACGGCTTCATCTATGTCGATATGGATGATGAAGGTAAAGGATCCATGGCAAGAAGCAGAAAGGATTCCTTCTTCTGGTATAAGAAAGTCATCGCTTCCAACGGTGAAGATCTGGCTTGATATTTCTGCAATCACAAATGAAAACAGCTCCCGTAAAAAGGGAGCCAATGGTGTCAACCCAAGAAAATGGGTTGACGCTTTTCTTTTGGGTAGGCAAATCTGAGAAAAAGAATGGTTATGGTTTGGCTTAAGCCACAAT
>JAFYCG010000097.1 GCA_017539825.1 Solobacterium sp.
CTACACAAGCTGCGGATGCAGGAAGAAGGAAATCAATGACAATATCGGCAACACGCTGACATTTGTGGACGGCACATGCGTGGAATGGCTGAAGAACAGGAAGCACAGGAGCGACAACACGACAGGATTCAGAGGCGTCTCGCTGTCAGGCAAGGGAGGATACCGTGTCAGCATCGGGTTCAAGGGTAAGAGATACCACCTCGGCAATTTCGAGGAGTTTGACGATGCTGTCACAAAGAGAAAGGAAGCGGAAAGCATCATTCACGAATCTTTTATCAAGGCACAGGAAAAATGGGAGAAGCAGGCAGCAAAAGATCCCGTATGGGCTGAAAAGAATCCGCTGTATTTTGATATCAAGAAAACAGGAAGTATTCTGGAAGTCGAAAGCAGTGATCCTGAGTTTGACGGAAACAGGATCGTTACAGGAGAAAAGGCATCCTTTATCAGAAAACCTGCTGTTATACTTCCCGTGACCGCCACTTATAACAATGAGACATATCAGATCAAGCCAGAATAGAATAAATATATTCAAAGAATTTGATCTTGTGAGTTCGACAAAATTTAGATTTTTAAAAACAGGATGTCTGAAGACGTCCTGCTTTCATTTATGACACCAAAGTGTTGTAAAAAAGTGCACTTTATGCATATAAAGGTGTTGTCAAAAAGTGATCCTGCTTATGACAAATGCCCATTCATCGGTAAAAACCGATCATAATATCAAATTATTTATTTCATTTGACTATAGGTGTTATAATACAGGGTGCTGTTGATGCAGCAGAAAAACACGAGGTTCTATACTATGGAAAAATTAAAAAAATTATTCGGGGGAATTGATCTTACCTGGACAAAATTAATTATATTCGCCGTTCTTGCAGGAATTTATACTGCGGTTATGGCGATCCTGCCGATCACGAAGCATACTTCTTTTGCGGATATCACAATCTATTTTGAAGTATGGATTTTATTCGGTATTCTGATCATCATGAACAGTAAATCACCGATAGATTCTGCATTAAAATGCTTTGTCTTCTTTTTGATCAGCCAACCGCTTGTCTACCTGATTCAGATTCCTTTTACAGCAATAGGCTGGCAGTTGTTTAACAGTTACAGATACTGGTTTATCTGGACTGTTCTGACATTGCCGATGGGATTTGTCGGATATTACATGAAGAAGGATAAATGGTGGGGATTGTTGATTCTTTTGCCTATGCTTGCTTTGCTGGGATATCATTACAATATGTATTTAGGGAAGATGCTGTATCATTTCCCTTATCACATGTTAAGCATGCTCTTCTGCGCTGTAACTTCCTTACTCTATCCGTTAATCATTTTCAGTGAGAAAAAGGTAAAGCTTGCAGGTGTTGCCTTAAGCTGTGTCATTATCGTTGACATGACCTTTATTTCCCTGACACACAGAGTCGTTTATAACACAACCGTACTGACTAACGGCGGAAGTGCCGGAGCAGTATTCGATGATACGTATACAGTATCTTTGGAAGACAACAGTTACGGTAAAGTGTATATCAAGTATGATGGAGGCCTGGAAGACTATATGGTCAATGCTGAATTTGTCAAAGCAGGCACGACCGATATCATTCTTGAAGATGCAAACGGAAATAAAACCGTTTATGAAATTGTCATAAGAGAAGATAGCTACGATATTCACGAAAAATAAACCGATTTGTCAGACGATTGAAATCCTAAGCATTTTTCATCATTTCATTCAAAAAAGATGTATAATGGTTTCATGAAAAATTACGAAAAATATAACATCTGGAATCTGGAATACTACAAAGAAGGAACAATGCTTCTGGTCATTGAAAAGGATGATGAAGGAAGACATGAAGTTGTTGCCCATATTATGCCTCTTGTAGGGGAATCTGCTTCAGAGGCATATGACAGATGGCTGGAAGAAGATATTGAAGAAGAAGGAAATACTAAAGTATTTACCGTGATTAAATAACCGACCTGTTACGGCTTGTAACAGGTTTTTTCATGACAGTAGTCGGAAAATGACATTTTCTTCATGATACTTAACAGGTATAATATTATATATTGAATTTACAGGAGGACAGATCATGATACGTAACGATGAAGGTGCAGTTGTTCTTAAGCATCGTGTTTTGGAAGGGATTGCACGTCTCGAATGGAATAATGAATTAAATGAAAAAAATAAAGAAGCTCTGGCATATGAAATATCCCCGGGTCCACATGCGACATGGAGATGCTGCGTATACAAAGAAAGAGAAATCCTTCGCTGGAGGATGCGTCTTGCCACAAACCAGAATGCTTCTGTCACAAATCCGTCAAAGAATATAATTCAGGTTATTGACCCTGCTTGTGAAGAATGCCCGCTATCTTCCTATTCGGTTACCGATAACTGTCGTTTGTGCTTAGGTAAAGCATGTATGAATTCATGCCGTTTCGGTGCAATTTCCATGACCGATACAAGAGCGAAAATCGATCCGAATAAATGCAGAGAATGCGGTATGTGTGCCAATGCATGTCCGTATGGTGCAATTGCACATTTAATCCGTCCATGCCGTAAAATGTGTCCGGTAGATGCAATCTATTATGATGAATACGGAATCTGCAAGATCAATGAAGAGAAATGTATCCGTTGCGGACAGTGCATTCATTCCTGTCCGTTTGGAGCGATCGATTCAAAAGTACAGGTGATTGATGTCATCCGTGCAATCAAAGCCGGAAAGAAAGTATATGCGATGTGTGCTCCTGCAATTGAGGGACAATTCGGAGACAATATCTCCATGGCTGCTATTCGTAATGCTTTAAAGAAAGCCGGATTTGCAGATATGGTTGAAGTCGGACTCGGTGGTGATATGACCGCTGCTTATGAATCAGCAGAATGGGTTGAAGCTCTGGAAGAAGGAAAGAAAATGACAACATCCTGCTGCCCGGCATTCATTAATCTCCTTGTCAGACATTATCCGAAAGTCTTTGAAGAAAACATGTCTTCCATCGTTTCTCCGATGTGTGCAATTTCCCGTTATATCAAAGCAATTCATCCAGATGCAGTGACTGTTTTTGTCGGACCGTGTATCGCCAAAAAGTCTGAATCACAGGAAATGGGAATTGAAGGGAATGCAGACTATGTACTGACATTCGGAGAAATGACAACCTTATTGAAGTCAAGAGATATTGAACTGGAACCTGTAGAAGAACATTATCAGGAAGCATCCGTACATGGAAAAGGTTTCTCTTCATCCGGCGGTGTTGCTGCAGCAGTATTGGAATGCATGAAGGAAAGAGGACAGGACACAGACAAAGTACAGGTAAGGAAATGTACAGGCGGCAAGGATTGCGTTGTCGGTGTGAAACTTCTTTCGATGGGTAAATTGCCGGAAGACTTTATTGAGGCAATGATCTGTGAAGGAGGATGCGTAGGCGGACCTTCCAAACACAGTGCAGAAAATGAAGTCAAACGTGCCAGAACAAAATTATTAGGCCAGGCAGACAACAGAAAGGTTCTGGAGAATCTTGAAAACTATCCGATGGATCAGTTCTCCATGATCCGCGGAGATATCAAAATTCGTAAATAAATATAATCTCAGAAATAAAATATGATATGATAAACAGGCATACAGGAAGTTCTGCTCATTCGCCCAACCCATGAATACAGAGCTTCCTGTATGTTTTGTATGAGAGTATATGCATTGTAATTCTGTCATTCTCTGCTAAGATAATAAGTAGAAAAACATTGTATGATCTTGGATAATTTTGGAGGATTGAATATGGACAGAATGATATTTGATTTTGAAAACAACACGATTATCACGGAAACAGATGAAGGAACAAAAGAAGAAAAACTGCCTTTTCTGCATAAAAACAGGCAGGCTGTTTACATGGCTGCCCATTCCTTTGGCATAGAGGATGTAGAAGGAATGAAGGAGTTGTGGCAATCTTTTGAAAAAGGAGAGATTGACAGTGAAGAATTCTTCAAAAAGAGCATTGAAGCTTTACAGGATGAAATGAAAGGTGTATTCCCTGAGGAATTGAATTAAGAAGCATTACGCTTCTTTTTTTAGAGAGAATAATGGAAATATGACCCGCTTATATTTTCAAGTAATGGTCAAGTTGATCCTATATCGCTTATTTGCACGTTTGCAGATACTAAAGAATTCTAGTAGCAAAAAAATGAGGGTAGGACTTCAAAAATGCCGGTATAACAAAAAAACGGGAAAATATGCGTATAATCAGAATTTGTAAGAGGAGTTATGTTGCGCATAGTCAAAATGATCGATCTTCCGACAGAAGAAAAAGTAGTTTATCAAGTATATCTTTGGTACAATAAGCAAAAGAGGTAATGCATGTATGTATGATGTAAAAGAATCCGACTGGAAATTGTTACGCAAGAAGCTGCCGGACTGGCAGGAAGCTTTTATGGATAAGCTGAATCATGAATATCTTGCCATCTTAAACAGTGATCAAGCACCTTCCCAAAAGTTCTGGGCACTGGAGGATCGCATTTGGAAAGATAAAAAAAATACCGGTGTAGCAGCGGATATGAGAAGAAGCAGAATGGTTTTGAACCTTTTGAATCTGCTTAATGAAGGGGCAATTACGATGGAAGATCTGGATGAATTCAGTGAAGAATTGCAGGAAGAGATAAAGAAATACAGGAGTAAATCATGAAAAAGAGATATTTGTTTTTTGATATCGATGGAACATTGGTAGCCGGCGGATATGGAAACAGCTATATTCCCGAATCCACCAAACTTGCATTAAAAAAGCTGGAGGAAGCAGGGCATTTCCTCTGTATTTCTACCGGAAGATCTCAGGCTATGGCATATGACCTGATGCAGGAAATGCACTTCCATAACATGGTTTCTGACGGTGGTTACGGCATAACATTGAATGATGAATTGTTTGGTATTACGCCTTTAAACAGGGATGATGTGATTGCATTGATTGATGAATGTAAAGAGAAGAATTATATCTGGGCAATACAGCCGGAGAATTCCTGTACCCGTTTTGCTCCGGATGAAAGATTCTATGATTTTACACATGATGTCTATATGGAGACAAAAGTGGTAGAAGGACTGGATCCGAGGAACTATGATGTATTGTATAAAGCGTATGTTGCATGTTTCTATCCGGATGAATTCAAACTTGAATCCTTAAAGAAACTGCCATGGTGCAGATTTCATAAAGAATATTTCTTCGTAGAACCGGGAGACAAGGCATTCGGCATAAAGAAAATCATGGATCATTTCCATGCAGATTATAAAGATGCAATTGTCTTTGGTGATGCTTTGAATGATATGACTATGTTTATCAAAGACTGGACTTGTGTGGCTATGGGAAATGCGGTAGACGCTTTGAAAGAGAAAGCCGACTTCATCACAAAAGATGTCACAGAGGATGGTATTTACTACGCTTGTGAACAATTGGGGCTGTTTGAAGAATAAACTGTCCTCTTGACCTCAGCATTTCGGGAAACATTTATGTAATCATTCCTGATAAAAAATCACATAATAGATAATACGGGAAATGCCGGCATGGTTTTGCCGGTATTGCTCATATATCCGTTTTTATTCCTTTTTTATGCTATTGGATACCCGAAAACATTCCTTGTTTATGCATAATCTATACCCGATTTTATTCCTTGTTTATGCATAATCTATACCCGATTTTATTCCTTTTTCTCTAAAAATAATACCCGATTTTATTCCTATATGGTAAAATGATGCAGAAGGTGCAACTATGCTGGAGAGAAAAATATATAATGATTTGCTTAAATGGAAAAAAAACCACGATAAAACATGCCTGATGGTGAAGGGAGCCAGACAGGTCGGGAAGACCTATATTATCCGTGAATTTGGGAAAAGGGAATATGCATCATTTATTGAAATTAACTTTTTGAGCCAAAAAGATTTAAAGGTTATTTTCTCTGACGATCTTTCGGCAGAAAACATATACAAAAGATTATCTGCACAGATCAATGATGTACAATTGATAGTGAATGATACTTTGATTTTTCTGGATGAGATACAGGCATGTGGAAATGCAAGAACAGCTATTAAGTTTCTGGCTGAAGATGGAAGATATGACATCATTACTTCCGGATCCCTTTTAGGTCTTACCTATGGAGAAGATGCTGATTCTGAAGTTGAGATACCTGAATCTGTTCCCACGGGTTATGAAGACTTCATTACCATGTATTCCCTTGATTTTGAAGAATTCTTATGGGCTGAAGGATACAGAAACGCTATACCGATATTGAAGGAATACTTTGATGAGAAAAAAAGAGTTCCGGAAGAAATTAATAAAAAGTATGAAGAATTGTTCCGTGAATATATGGTCGTGGGTGGTATGCCGGAAGTGGTTGACAATTTTGTGAATCATCATGATTTTAATCAGGTGGCAAGAATACAAAACAGAATTCTAGAAGATTACAATTTTGATATTTCTAAACATGCAAAAGGAGCAAAAAAAGTCAAAGTTAAAAAATGTTATGACGCTATTCCCAGACAATTGGCAAAGGAATTGAAGAAGTTCCAGTATTCCACTGTAGAAAAGGGACAGACATCGAAGAAATACGGAGATAGTGTAACATGGCTGATTGATTCCTCACTTGTAAATGCTTCCTATAATGTTCATGAAGCATATATTCCCTTAATGGCGAATGCATATGAGAATCAGTTTAAACTGTATTTCAATGATACCGGCTTATTATGTGCTGCATATGGCTTTGAAACAAAGAGAGCTTTATTGAATAACACCTTAAAAGGGAATGCCAAAGGTGGAATCTATGAGAATGTTATCAGTGAATCTTTGGTTAAAAACGGATATAAACTGTATTACTATAAGCCGGACGATAACAGGGAATTAGAATTCATCATCGAAAAAAACGGTCAGGCTGTTCCTATTGAAGTCAAAGCGGGAAATACATCTACCGCATCTCTAAATGGTTTTATTGAAGCGTATAAACCGGATATTGCATATAAACTGATCAATGGGAATATCGGTTTCTCAGAAGGCAAGTTAAGTCTTCCACACTATATGATTATGTTTATATGACAGAAGGTTTTTCTGTGTCAACAGAAGCATGCTTAGCTGTTTCTTCCCGAAATATAATAATCTATTGAAGCCTGTTTTTCACCTTATCTGAAGTGATCAGGCTTTTTATGCTAGAATAGAATGCAGACAGGAGAACAAATATGAAGATCATTGCATGTAAAGTAAACCATCGGATCCATCCGATTGGCTGTTATTTTGGCAAGCCTGTTTTTTCGTGGAATGTCATAGAAAATACAGGAGCAATCAGAGAATCACGCTTGCTGATTCAGACAGAGCAGGAAGTTGTTTTTGACAGCGGCTGGAAAGATCTGGATTTTAAAGGAACAGAGATTGATTTACAACTTTCCCCCAGAACAAAATATACGTGGACTGTTTCCGTTCGTACAGAGACAGAAGAAGCTGTATCTGAAAAGAATACCTTTGAAACAGGCAAGATGGATGAACCGTGGCAGGGTAAATGGATTACCTGTACGAAACAGGACAGGCATCCGATTTTCTTTCGGGATATTTCCATAAAAAAAGAAATTAAAGAGGCAAAATTGTATATCTGTGGCTTGGGATTGTATGAAACATATTTCAATAATACAAAGATCGGTGAAGAATACTTGACCCCTTACTGCAATAATTATGATAACTGGCTGCAGGCACAAACCTATGACATTACAAATATTCTTACAGAAAGCGGTGTATTGGAAGTTCATCTTGGTAACGGATGGTATCTGGGAAGATTCGGTTTTCATCCGGATTCACCATTCCGCTATGGCAAAGCCAATCAGCTGATTGCGGAAATACATATTGTTTATGCAGATGGTGAAGAAGCGATTATTGCTACAGATGAATCCTGGAAGGTGAAACACTCCAATATCACTTTCTCCAACATCTATGATGGGGAACATGTGGATGATACCTTGGAGGAAATGCCTGTTGAACCATGTATTCTTTCGGAAGGAATGTCATATCCTGTTGATGCATGGAGCCTTCCTTTAACAGCGCATGAAACATTCAAACCGGAACTGATTGTCTCTCCAAAAGGGGAATATATCTTTGATCTGAAACAGAATATTGCTGGCATATTTACCTTCAGGGTACATGAACCTAAAGGAACGGTGATCCGTTTGCAGGCAGGAGAAGTTTTACAACAGGATTGTTTCTACAGGGATAATCTGCGTTCTGCCAAAGCAGAATATATCTATGTTTCTGATGGAGAAGAGCATATATTACGTCCGAAGTTTACCTTCTACGGGTATCGTTATATGAAAGTAGAAGGTGTCACAAATCCGGATCCTGAAGATTTCAGAGGCATTGCCTTGTACAGTGACATGGAGATGATATCCGAACTAACTACCGGAAATAAAAAGATCAATCAGTTAATCTCCAACAGCAGATGGGGCATGAAGGGTAATTTCCTGGATGTACCTACAGACTGTCCGCAAAGAGATGAACGAATGGGATGGACAGGTGATGCGCAGGTATTCAGTGCTACCGCATTGTATTTTGCGGATGCCTATGCATTCTATCAGAAGTATCTGCATGACATGTCCCTTGAACAGAAGGAATATGACGGTCTTGTACCGATGGTTGTTCCTTCCTTTGGTATGGTTGGCGGAAATCCGATGGGTTCTACCGCTACAGTATGGGGTGATGCTACAACCATCATCCCCTGGAACATGTATCAGTTTACCGGTGACACAACGGTATTAAAAGAACATTATCCTGCCATGAAGTCATGGGTGGATTATATACAGAGAACAGACGGAGATACACACCATTGGCGTGAAGTGTTCCATTTCGGTGACTGGCTGGCATTGGATGGCGCAGACAAACCGGATGCGGTAATGGGTGGAACGGACGAAGCATTTATTGCCGATGTCTATTATCGCAAGAGTGCGTTGATCGTATCGAAAACCGCTGAAATTCTCGGCAATGAAGCAGACGCCCATAAGTATGCAGAACTTGCGGGAAAGATCAAAGAAGGCATCATGGAAGAATTCTATACGCCAAGCGGAAGGTGTGCCGTAATGACGCAGACCGCACAGATTCTTTCCATTGAAAATGAACTCGGTAATAAAGAACAGGCTGCAAAAATTCTGGTAAAACTTCTGGAAAACAACAACCGGAAATTAAAGACAGGTTTTGTAGGCACACCTTTATTATGTGATGCTCTGACAAAGATCGGCAGAGATGATCTTGCTTATGCACTTCTTTTCAATGAGGAATATCCGGGATGGCTGTATGAAGTCAATCTCGGTGCAACCACAATCTGGGAAAGATGGAACAGTGTTGAAGCGGATGGATCAATTTCTTCTACAGGAATGAACAGTCTGAATCATTATTCCTATGGATCCATTGTTCAGTGGATCTATGAAAGAAGTGCAGGTATAAAAGCGCTTGAACCGGGTTTTTCCAAAGTGAGGATTGCACCTCTTCCACATGCAGGGCTCGGAAGTCTTGATCTGTGTTTTGCATCCGTTTGCGGAGAATGGAAGGTATCCTGGAAGCTGGAAGGAAGAAAACAATTCCATCTCAAGGTGACAGTTCCTTATGGATGTGAAGCAGAACTCGTTCTTCCTTCATGGAATGGAGAGACTGCAGAAAATGCAATCTTTAAAGATGTACGGGATGGTATCTGTTATCTGCATGCCGGTATATATGAAATTGACTATGAAATGACAAGTGTCCTGGGCATTCTTTCTGTGGGATCAACTGTCGGCGAGTTAACTGCTAATCCTGCAATTGAAAAAATGCTTATGGAGAAACTACCGCAGGTCGGACCGATTCCGATGCGCTCTGCCCAGGGGGAAATCTTCCGCAAATTTGCACAACAGTATCATATTTCTTCTGAAGTGATTGAGGAAATCGATCGTAAGATTGAAGAGATCACACAATAAAACTTCTTTCCGGAGAATTGTTCACAAAAGATGAAGTTAAAGGCTTCATCTTTTATTGTCAGCCATTTATGTCACATAAACCATCAAGTAATTGAATAAATCATATTATTTATATAGAATGTTGGTAGGGATCCTGCCTTATGATTGTAAGAAAGACTCAAAATATCTGTGAGTACGGTTTGTTTTTCTTTTTGTTTTATCGCAGGATGCTTATGTCATAATATGCATTTTGCATATGGAAAGGGGAGAAATAATGGCATTAGATTATCGCAAATGCGCACAGGAGATTTTCAGCCACTTAGGCGGAAAAGAAAACATTGCTTCTGCGGCACATTGCGCAACAAGACTTCGTCTTGCGATCGTCGACAATAATAAAGTCGATGTAAAAGCATTGGAGAACACAGATGGTGTACAAGGTGTATTCTCCAATGCAGGTCAGCTGCAGATCATCATCGGTACAGGTACAGTCAATAAGGTCTATGATGAATTTATTGACATCAGCGGTGTGGCTGCAGGTTCTAAGGATGATGTAAAAGCAGCAGCTGCTGCAAACATGCCCTGGTGGAAGAGAATGGTTAAAACACTGGGTGATGTATTCGTACCGATCCTTCCTGCGATCGTAGCTGCAGGTTTGATGATGGGTCTTGTTGAGGCTCTTGGTAAAGCAATGCCGGCATTCCAGTCCTCCGACTGGTTCGGATTTATGGACATGGCTGCCAATACAGCGTTTGCCTTCCTGCCTGTACTGGTTGCGATCAGTGCAAAAAGAC
>JAFYCG010000098.1 GCA_017539825.1 Solobacterium sp.
TGCCGGTCTTCCGTGGGAAACAGGTATCGCAGAAGCGCATCGTGAGTTGATTGCCAATCATCTGCGTGAACGTGTCATTTTACAAACAGACGGTAAACTGATGTGCGGACGTGATGTAGTTATAGCGGCAATGCTTGGAGCGGAGGAATTCGGATTCGCAACAGGACCGCTTATCGCTATGGGGTGCATGATGATGCGTGTCTGTTCAAAAGATACCTGTCCGTTTGGCGTAGCAACCCAGAATGAACAGCTTCGTGCCCGTTTCCGCGGCAAGCCGGAATACGTTATGAATTATATGCTGCTGATGGCGGAAGATGTACGTCATATTATGGCATCTCTCGGTGTCAGGACAGTGAATGAATTGGTTGGCCGTACGGATCTTCTTGCCGGAGCATCTGAATTGTTTGTACCTGATTATTCGGAGAACAGACAGTGTCATTATGAAACAGGTCATGCTTTTGATTTCGGACTGGAAAAGACTGTTGATATGAAATATCTCCTTCCCTGGTACAAAAAAGAACAAAAGAAGAACGGTAAACATCAGATATCCCTGAATCTTTGTGCATCTGACCGTACAGTCGGAACCTTACTCGGTTCGGAAATCGTTCGTAATAAGATAAAAGATTTGGAAGATGATACATGGCTTGTAGAATGTCATGGGAGTGCGGGTCAGTCTTTTGGAACATTTTTGCCGAAAGGGGTAACACTGCGTTTGTTCGGTGATGCAAATGACTATGTCGGAAAAGGTCTGTCCGGAGGGAAAATCATCATTACCCCGAAACCGGAAGCACGTTTTGAATGGAGCAAAAATACGATTATCGGCAATGTGGCTTTATATGGTGCTACAGGCGGAACCGCTTATTTTGCCGGTATGGCAGGAGAACGTTTCTGTGTGCGCAACAGCGGTGCGACTGCAGTATGCGAAGGATGCGGTGATCATGGCCTTGAATACATGACAGGCGGCATTGCAGTGATTCTGGGAGAAACCGGAAAGAACTTTGCGGCAGGCATGAGCGGCGGAATCGTGTATGTGCTTGATGAGCATCATACCCTTTATCGCAATATAGGCCATGAACCGCTTGTTTTAAAGGAACTCAGTGAAAAATACGATATTCATCAATTAAAAGATTTGCTTGAAGATTATGTCAAAGAAACCCAGTCAAAGAAAGCAGAAACAATACTTCGGAATATGGAAGACTGGATTCCTCATTTCAAGAAGATTGTACCCGGTCCTTATCAGGAAATGCTTGAGAGGATTTCACATTATGAAGAACTGGGGATTTCCGAAAAAGATGCCCGGATGGAAGCATTTCATGACCTCTGCAGAAGAAAGGAAGGTGCATGATGGGAAAAACAGACGGATTTTTACTGTATAAACGCAGGGAAGACGGAATGCGTGCTGTTGAGGAACGAATCAAAGATTTCAAGGAGATTCATGCAGAACAAAGCCATGAGGAAAGATGCCGTCAGGCTGCAAGATGTATGAACTGCGGTGTTCCGTTCTGTCAGTCCGGAATGAAGCTTCATGGAATGTTTACCGGTTGTCCGCTTCATAACCTGATACCGGAATGGAATGATGAAATATATCGCGAAAATAACGAGCATGCATTAAAACGATTGTTGAAAACCAATCCTTTTCCGGAATTTACAGGCCGTGTTTGTCCGGCACTTTGCGAGAAAGCATGCCTTAACGGTATGGAAGGGGATCCTGTAACAATACGTGATAATGAAAGGTTTCTCATTGAATACGGATACGAAAAAGGGCTATTGGAACCTGTCATTCCATCAATCCGTTCCCAGAAACGTGTAGGTATTATAGGGGGAGGTCCGGCCGGACTGGCTGCAGCACATCGTCTGAACCAGCGTGGCCATACCGTGGTTGTCTATGAGCGTGATGATGAGATCGGTGGTTTATTGATGTATGGTATCCCTAATATGAAACTGGATAAATCCATCATCAAAAGAAGACGTAAAAAAATGGAGGCAGAAGGCATAATATTCCATACCGGTGTATGTATCGGAAAGGATATCACCCTGGAAGAGCTTCGGAATCAGTATGATGCATTGATTCTGGCATGCGGAGCAAAACAGGAGCGAATTCCCAATGTGGAAGGAATCATGGAAACTGCCGGTATAATCAAAGCGGTGGATTATCTGAAGCAGACCACAAAAGCACTTCCGGGTCTTCCTGAAATCAATGCAAAGGGAAAACAGGTTGTTGTATTGGGCGGAGGCGATACCGGCAATGATTGTGTCGGTACATGCATACGTCAGGGATGTACATCTGTCATACAGATTGAAATGATGCCAAAACCTCCGACAGAACGTACTGCAGATAACCCATGGCCTGAATGGCCGAAAACCCTGAAAACGGATTACGGACAGCAGGAAGCAATCCATGTCTTTCAAAAAGATCCGCGTATTTTCAGCCATACAATCACTGCATTGATACAAAAAGACGGCATCTTACAAGCACTTGAAATTGCAGAAGTTCACTTTGAGAAAGGAAAACAAATTATCTCGGAAAAGCGGGAACAAATCGATTGTGATCTTCTGATTATTGCAGCAGGGTTTATAGGATGTGAAACACAGCTTCCGCTGTCCTTGGGAATCACATGTACACAACGCAATACGGTTTCTACGGCTGAGGGATATTATATGACTTCAATCGATGGTATTTTTACGGCGGGTGACATGCACAGAGGACAGAGCCTTGTTGTCTGGGCGATTCAGGAAGGTTTAATGTGTGCCAAAGAAGTCGATGAATGGCTGATGGGTTACACAAATCTAATATAAGTATACGCATGATTGATCCATTATTTTGTGACTACAAAACATCTGCAAAGATAAAAAAACAGCCAATGCTGTTTTTTTATGCAATACCTTTCCTATATTCCGGTTATCATAATTTCTTTAGATTCATTTCCTCAATATGGGCAATTCTGTAGAAAGAGAAAACAGTATTTTAGTAAAATAAAAACAGGAGTAATGGTATGAATAACAATGAACTGGATAAAGTGTTTCGTGAAACGGTGAAGAAAGCGGATAAAGGTGCGATCAGTGCAGTTTTGTTCAATGAAAAAGAAATCATTTATGAAATCCATGACGGCATGATTGACCGCAGTAAAAAAATATCTCCGTCTTCTGACAGTTTGTATATGATTGCATCCAATACAAAGGTCCTGACTACATTGGGTATTCTGCGTTTGTGGGAAGACGGCAAGTTGGATGTCTATGAAGATATCCGGAAATATATTCCTGAATTTTCCGTAAAGAGCAGAATTGGTGAATATCCTTTTACGATTGAAGATTTTCTGATGCACAGAAGCGGTCTTGTATGTGACATGTATAAATATATGATGGGTGACAGCCATGAATATACGGATATCATTGACGGTCTGCATGATACATACCGCACATCATTGCCAAAGGAAATGTTTTCCTATTCCAATCTGGGGTTTACGCTTCTTGGCATCGTGATTGAAAGAGTCAGCGGTATGAAATATACAGATTTCATGCAGAAATATCTTTTTGAACCAATGAATATGGAAGTGTATTTTGCGATGGAAAATGATCTTCCTGAAGAAGTCTCAGAAAGAGTGGCACATAGTTATGACACAAAGGGGAAGAGACAATATGATCCCCTGGGATGTCTTCTGCCTGCAGGAGCCTGTACGTATACTACCATTGCGGATCTTTCCAAAATCGGTCAGCTTCTCTTGCATAAAGGTACTTATCAGAATAAGCGTTTATATAAGGAAAAAACCATCGAATGGATGGAAGAATTACCTGTGTATGATGAATTGGACAATCAATTATCTGTCATAGGACACAGCCTGTTTCATCACAAACTGTTTACGGATTATCAGACCGGTCCGTTTCTCGGACATGGCGGTAATACCGTGTATCATCATTCCTTATTTGATTTTCTTCCGGAAGAAAAAATCGGATGTATTGTTTTCTCGAGTTTTGAAAATGCACCTCCTTTAATTGCCAAAATACAGAAGGCTTTATTAAATGAATATCTGAAACAGAAAGGTTTTCCGAAGAAGGAAATTCTTAAGAGAAAAACAGTCAGAACGGATATTACACGTTTGGTGAAGAGGTATGACACTGTTTTCGGTCCGGTTTCCTTCTGCCTCAGTGATGCAGGAAGTCTTATGCTTAAAGCGGATCACTTGTATGTTCCTGTCAAAACACTGGAAGACGGCTGGTTGAAATGCATTCTTCCTAAACCGTTGAAAGCTTTGCCAAAAGAATTCAGAATACTGCATCAGACATATCTGAAACAGGCTGTTTACTTTGGCCATGAAGTATTGATTATGGAAAATAATAACGTTAAAAACGTTATCGGATGTCAGTATACAGAACCGGCAATCAATGAAAAATGGCTGAAAGCTACAGGGACTTATCAGCCATATGGGGATACGATACATGAAGGATATCAGGGAATGGATCTGGTGTTAAAGAATGGTGAATTAATACTCATTCTGAAGATTATCGGAGAAAATCTGAAATATTATCTGCATGTGTTAAATGAAGAAGAAGCCATTGTCAAAGGCTTCGGACGCAACTGTCTTCACACTGCCACACTAAAAGAAGAAAAAGGTAAATATGTTCTGACATGTGACGGCGTTACCGCTGTTAAAACAAATTAAGATCACAGGGAATCAATACAGGTCTTTCATTGGGCGTATCATTCGGCTGATGAAGTACCAGGTATTCTTTCCCTTTTTCATCGGCAAAGATCATTCCATGTCCGCCGTCATGGTCAAAAAGAGGTTTCGGATCAATTGTCCAGTGGCCGTCTATTTCGCCGTTATCCGATCTTGCAATCGCTTCAACATATCCGTTTTCCCCATAGCTTGCCCACAACATGAGCAGTTCTCCGTCTGTCTTTCTGTACATGAACGGGCCGTCTGTGACATAGGAACTTCCTGTTTCCTCCATATGCACGCTGCGTACCCATGGCTTAGCCTCGGAAGCGGAAACCATGCGGACAGGTTCAGATACGGCTGTTTTCAGGTCCTCACTGAGCTGTACATAACACATTTCCCCGTCAACTAAATCCAGCCATTCATGACAGAAGATCATGTATGGTTTTTTATCCTGGGAAAGATAGAATGTTCCGTCAAGACAGTTCCATTGATCCGGTGTGATTTTTCCTTCGCTGTGCAGATGATATGGTCCAAGGGGTTTGTCTGCCTGTAAAATCAAAACACCTTTTTTGTTGATGAGGGAATTGTTGAAGGTTGCAAACATATAATAAGAATGATTATAAACGTGTACTTCGGGTGCCCAGTAACATCTGTCTGCCCAGAAACCTTCCGGTTTATGGAAGACTTCAAAAGGTCCATCCCAGTTTTCAAGATCTTTTGAGATATACCCGTCTATACCGTCCTGTTCACCCCAGCATGTTTTTCCTCTTGTGCCGTAAAGATAATATGTTTTGTTTTCAAAAAGAATAAACGGATCACGAATATGTATTTCCTGTAATTTCATTTTATATACTTCTGCAAACATCATATTACACACGGATTAACGGATCAAGGCAAAGGGGAAATGCTTGTCATACAGGCCTGAACGCATGTATGATAGAAGCCTGTAAGGGAGGATGAATATGAAACTGACAGACCTGGAACAACATCTGCTGCAGAGTGTTTTTGCGGATTATCATGATACGGATTCTGATAATCTCTATCATTATCAAAAAGAAGCTTTGAAGCAGCTTCGCGGTGCAATCTCCTACCTTCAGGAAAAATATCCTTCTTCCAAAATACAATACAGGATATTTGACCCACTCACAAAACTAACGGAGAAAGGCATTTTGATCTGTTCTTTTGAGGAACGCGATGCTCTGTATAGAGTGATCATACGCTATAAAAACGGAACATATACATTTACGGATACACTCTATGGTTATTTTCTGCGCGAAAAATATGATGAGATGATCATGGCATGTCTTTCGCCTTGTGAAGCAGATTTGAAATCCTATACGTATTTTTATACACCTGCCGGCAGGGAATTGAATCAAGACAGCACCATCGAACAGCTGAACGAACATATTCCGCATATTATGCGCCACACGGATCTTTTTGCACAGTCTTCTGCTGATGCGGAAAAGATAAAAGAATGTCTGAAAAAACATGCTTTATTTGCCTCTTATTCCCTTTACCGTCTTTCACAGGAACAGATATCCGGGATATTGAATTTCAGTCAGCTGAAAGAAAATGCAGAATGCGAAAGCTTTTCTGTATATGCTGAGGATGGAGATGAGAGAGACGCATGAAGATCTCGGTAAAACAGTTACTATTGTTAAATAATCTGGTTTATCTGGAGCCGGAAGAAGGGCCGTTTCCGGATTTTCAGATTTTTGCAGGGAAAAAAGTCAGGGACTGGATGAATGCTATTGATCTTTCTCAAATCACGGATGATGAAATACCTCGCATGACAACGGCAAGGGAATGGAAAAATCTGATTAAAGCCGCAAAGAGAGACTACACTGTGATGGAAATGCGCATTCTATCCGTTGATACTGACATGCGTGCTGACGGAGGTGCGGGCAAAAGCATCGTCTTTATCAGTCCGGAAAATGCGGAAGCGATTATTTTGTTTAAAGGCACTGAACTTGTGGCAGGCTCAGCGCAATGGAAAGATAATTTTTTAAGTGGCAACACAACAGATACGCCGCATCAGTTACATGCATTGGAATGGTATCGTGCAATGTGTAAAAAGTATCATCTCAGCCAATACGAAGTGACAGTCACCGGTCATTCCAAAGGGGGCAACAAAGCGAAATACATCACGATTCTGGATGATACCGTCGATCATTGTGTTTCCTTCAACGGGGAAGGTTTCTCTGATCTGTTTTTCAACAAATACGGGGTTGAAATCGTCCGGAATGCAGGAAAAATAGAAAACCATATGGTTGATTATGATTACATCAGTCCTTTGCTGAATGACATCGGCAAGGCTGCTTATTATCATGGACATAATTTCGGCATCGGAGGATTTACGGAAAATCACCTGGCTAATACCTTCATGCACTTTGGTGAAAACGGCAATTTCACCATGGATGTCAATGAAGAAGGGAAACCTGCTGAAATGCTTGCCCTGGATGAATTTGCCAACAGCTATCTGCGATCCATGGAAGATGATGAAAAAAGCAGGGCACTGGATATGCTGAATGATCTGCTGAATGCCGTATTATCTGTTGATCGTTCCACGGACAGGAATGAGATTGTTGATATATTTGCCGAACTGGCACAAAATCCGAATCATTTCAGGCATATGTCCTATATGCTTGCGTATCTGATCCGCTATGAGCAGGAATATCCGTTTGTCGTGGATTTATTGAACAATCTGCTGACAAGATTCGGGATGGAGGGATTTGTGCAATATGTGGAGATGGTCAGAAGTATTCTCGGCTGGAAAAAAAGAATACTCTGGCTGACAATCGATTTTGATAAAATGGCTTCAACGATCAGTAAGATCAATGCACATGCCCCAAAATGGGTATATAAGAGTTTTTCAGAGAATCTGGAAAAAAGAGGCCTGTCACTCAGCACAGGGCAGATCGGTCTGCTTGCGGATATGGTCGAGATGATTGACGGCTTCCGCAGATCTTTATCGATTTATGAAGATGGCATAGATAAAGGGGTACACGAAAGCGCAAAAGAGTATTTTTATGAACAAATAGACTAAAATTGCTTGATTTATTCTGTTTTTATGAAAATGTGCACAAAAAACATTCAAGAATGTTAAGAAAGTATTGGAAAGTGTCATTAGGTATATGATAGAATGGATGATGCTTGGATTGCGGCAGCGGTCCGATTGGAAAATATTGAAATGATCGAGAAA
>JAFYCG010000099.1 GCA_017539825.1 Solobacterium sp.
ATGCTGAGTTTTATCGGATCCACGATTCTTGAATGGGCATACAACAAGGAACAGACAGGACCGATCGGAAATCATGCATACTATGGTCCGCTCTGCCCTCACAATGCATATAGCGGAGCTGGCAGAGATAATTGGATGGTTATTGCGATTGGATCAGATGAGGAATGGCAGCGGTTTGTAGCTGAAGTTGGTGATGAAGCCCCGGCTTTAAAAGATGAAAAGTTTGTTTCTTATGAAGGCAGAACAGCGAATGAAAAAGAATTAGATGACATAATTGCCGGAATCGCTGTGAAACATAATAATAGGGTTTTCGCGGAAAGACTTCAGAATGCCGGAGTATCGGCAGCACCTGTGAATCCAGCTTCTGAGACACTTGCAGATGAACATCTTAATGCAAGGGGTTTTTGGAACCTGGTTGGTCTTCCGGAGACTGATCCACGTCAACCGGATTTCCTGGTTTCCGCTGATGTTCCAAAGTCAATGCCGCGAAGTGAGAAAACTTTCAAACCGGGGCCTGCTATGGGACAGGATAATGAATGGATACTGAAAGAATTTCTTCATTTAACAGATGAAGAAATAGAAGAAGCAAAGAACGATGATGCATTTATTTAAATACAATAGAAAGTTGTACAAATGAACAAAAACCGTTCCTTTTTGCAAAACAATTTTTGACGATTGTTCATCTTGAGGTTTCATAAAATCAATTATCATGAAATCAAATAACAGAGGAGGCAAAAACAATGACAAAAGCAAGTGACATAACTGTTGTTACGGGAACTATCGGGGATGATATTCATAGCCTTGGGATTACAGTTATTGAACATGCCCTGCGAAATGTTGGGTTTCATGTAGTCAAGCTCGGCATACAGGTTTCACAGGAAGATTATATAAAAGCAGCAATAGAAACAGACGCAAAAGCAATCCTTGTTTCTTCTATGAGTGGGCATGGCAGAGTACTTTGTCAGGGGTTCCGTGACAAATGTATAGAAGCTGGTATTCCGGATGTATTGCTATATGTCGGCGGTTGCCTGACAACAGGAGATACTCCTTGGGATGAGATAGAGAGATACTTTTTGGAGGATTTGAAATTTAATCAGGTAATGCCAAATACATCTCTTCCCGGAGATGTTATAGAGCATCTTAAAGATGATCTCGAAGTGGAACTCAATGCATAGAAAGGAGCAACCATGGGATTAAGTAATCAAAGGATTGATGAAGATCAGTTCCTGGCATCAAGGCAGGAAGTATTAAATATGTATAAGACCGGTGCGCAGGTCAATCTGGAAGAAGCAATTGCATATTGCAAGGCTATTCCTGCGCACAAAAACCTGACACATCAGTTAAGGGAAGCAAGAAAAAATGAGACTGTGATCATGCATAACCTTAGCGGTATGGCCACGATTGAAATGCACCGGAATTTATTATCGGCGCTGCAGGATCAGGGAGGTGCCGGTCTTCTGCATTGCATTTATGACAGTTTGACAAGAACATGTCGTTTTGATGAATCAGAGCGATTAATGAAGGAAAGTGAAAAGACCGGTAAAAATATGCTGAACGGCTTTCCTGTCGTTGCATATGGTGTAAAAGGATGTCGTGAATTATTTGAATCCCTTGACCGTCCGATCTCAGCTTTGGGACCATCGATCGATTCAAGGCTTTGTACTGAAATCGCAATGGCATCCGGCTTTTCTGAATTAGTTCTGAATACATTTACCGCTTTTGAAACTTATACAAAGACTGTACCCCTTGAAGAAATCATCGGTTATCACCAATATGCTGCCAGACTTGCCAGCTATTATCAGGATCATGGTATAGACATTTGCTGCGTAGTACCAAATGGACCGGGAGGTGATAATGCACCGGGTATTGCACCACCATCATTAGGAACCGCAGGTAATATCCTCGGGGCGCTTATGTGTGCCGGCCAGGGATTGAAATATCTGGTATTTGATTATCATTCTCATGGCAATCTCGCGCAGGATGCAGCCAGCTGTTTTGTCAGACTGAAGCTGGCGAAAGAGTATCTGGAGAAGCTCGGCTATCATGACATCGAATGTTATCTTGAAAATGGCCAATTAGGCGGACAATATCCACAGAACTTTGATCAGGCAAGGATTCAGGTGGCTTATGGTGCAAGTATTTCCGCAGTAACAAATGCGGAAGTCTGCCAGGTAAAAACGTATGATGAATCCTCTAATATTCCAACTCTTGAGAGTCAGGTCAGCTCATTAATCATGGGCAAGATGATGTATGACATCATCAAGACCCAGCATATAGATTTCCGTAACATGAAAGAGATTCAGATTGAGATGGAAGAAGAGGAAAAAGAGACAAGAGCAATTGTTGATAAAGTCCTTGAACTGGGTGACGGAGATCCGATGGTCGGTTCTGTGAAGGCATATGAACTGGGCGTTCTGGATAATCCGGTAGCATCAAATCCGCGTGTTGCAATGAAAACCGTAGGTATTAAAGACCTGAACGGTGCTGTTCGTTATCTAAACACCGGAAATCTTCCGTTTACACAGGAGATGAAAGATTTCCACCTTGACCGCTTAAATGCCAGAGCGGAAAAACTGGGACATAAACTGGACTTTGACACATTGGTTGCAGATATGAGAGCTATTGCAGCTGGAGAGTGGATAAGTAAGAAATAGAATTTACATCGGGGTGTAACAATTGTATCTATTGATCGATTTTGGAAGTACATATACAAAGGTTCTGGCAGTTGATGTCGAATCAGAGACCATCCTTGGAAGGGCGCAGGCACCGACAACC